>DASYXO010000377.1:0-3214 GCA_035934825.1 Casimicrobiaceae bacterium | reverse complement strand
GGTGGCGAGGCAGATCTTGGGCAGCTGCGTCGTCTTGCCCGAACCGGTCTCGCCCGACACGACGACCACCTGGTGCCCGCGGATCGCCGCGGATCGCCGCGGCGATCTCGTCGGCGCGCTGCGCGACCGGCAGCTCGGGCGGATACGCGATCCGTGGCTTGTGCGATGCACGCGCGGCACGCAGGGCCACCGAGCGCTCGACATCGGCGGCGATCTTCGCCCATGCGCCGGCGTCGTCGCGCAGGCGTTCGGCGCGCTCGATCTGCGCCAAGAGCCGCGGTTCGTCGCGGGCCATCGTCCGCGGCAACGATGCGCGCAGCGTTGCGATCGAAGCCGTCACTTCACGGCCGCCACGACGCGCCCGTCACTGCGCCGTCGGCGGAACCGGGCGCGCGGTTCCTTGCCGAAGGTAGCGCATCATCGCCGATGCGACGACGAGTGTGGCGATCGCGTCGACCGCGAACGGCCAGAGCGATCCGGATTGCGTCGCCGCGGTCGCAGCGTGCAGCAACGCGACCGTCGCCGCGAACGCAGGCACCATCCTGAGGTCGTAGCGCAGCAACAGCAGCAATACCGCCGACGCGACTGCGCCGGCGGCGAGGCCGCCGAACAGCGCACCCGCCGGGTCGGCGCGCCCCTGCGCGAGGGCCGTCGCGCACTCGAGGACGACGACGACGGCGACCGCGAGCCCGATGCGCCGCGTGAACGATCGCGTCAGCAGCGAAACCGCGTACACGACGAACACCTCGGCGCTGGCGAGCATGATGAAGTCGAGACCCGAGAGCAGGGCGCCTGCCCAGGGCGAATAGAGCGACGCCCAGGTCGCAGCGGGCCACAGCGGCGCGTCGCGGGTCGCGAGCGCGCCCAGCGCCGATTGCAGTCCGACGACGCAGGCGCCCGCGCACACCGCCGCCAACGTCGCAGGCCAGCGGCCGATGCGCAGGCGCGCAGGCTGCGCGCCCGCGCCGAATGCCCCGACGCCTGCGCACAGTCCGGCGAGCAAAGCGACGGCCGCTGCCGAGGCGACGCTGGCGAGCAGCTTGATCGCGAGCTGCGAAGCGACCGGATCGGTGGTGCTCAATTGCATTGCGACCACCGGCCATCCGTTAAGTGTGCTCAGGACGACCAGCGCGAAGCTCGCGCCCAGGACCACGCGCAGTGCGCGCGCGTCGACGCGATGCCGCGCCCAGCTGCGGATTCCGACGATCAGCGCTGCCAGGCCTGCGGCCAGGAAGACCCCCAACCCGGCGAGCGCCAGGACCTGCAGGCGGTTATCGCGCTCACTCTCGGTGCGCAACCAGGTCTCGGGGACGTGCACGAAGCGGCCGGTGGCCGTCACCTCGTCGCCCCCGATCGCGACCACGTAGCGCGCCTCGCCTCCCTTGCCGACGTTCACGCGGGGATCGCCGAAAACGAACGACCAGTCAGTGCGCGCCGGGCGCTGCTGCTCGTCGGCGGCGACGAGTTGCAGGGCGGCAGCGTCAACCCCGAACCGCGCCTTCAGCTCGCGCGTCGCGATGTCGAGCGCTGCCTGCCTCGGCAGATTCGCACCCGGCCGGCCCTCGGGCAGCGCATGGATGATCGTACGGATGCTGCGATCGCCGGCGACCGTGACGCGCCACTCCTCGGCGCGCTCGACGACGTCGCCACCGAAGCTCGCGTAGCGCACTTCCCAGACCGGGGGCGCAAGCGGACCTCCGACCAGCGCGCGATACGCGCGTTCACCGACTTCCCGCCACACGAACTTGTGCGCCTGCCATTGCTGCGGGACCTCGCTGGCGAGTCTCACGATGGCGAAGCGCCGCCAGTGCGGGCCCAGGGTCACCCCGCGTGCCGCGAGCGCGGCGTCCGCGGCGGCGATCGCGGCGGCGCGGTCGAGGGTCATCGGTGCGACATCGGCACGGAACGGTGCGAACGCGAGCCAGGCGACGACCCCGGTGATGCCGAGCAGCGGCAACGCATTCTGGAACCGGGTGACCTTCGCGTCGACCGGAAGATCCGCCTGCGCCTGGAAGGTCGGCTCGACCTGCGCAGTTGCCGGAAGCCACCCGGCGTTGCGCAGCCGCTCCGGCAGCTCGTCCCATCTGCCGGCCTGCAGGCGACGCCACAGCAACACCAGGAGCGGCGTCGCCGCGGCCAGGACCACCAGCGCCTGTTGCACGCGCGCGCCCGGGGCCTCGACCAGGAACACGGGAATCGAAAGTAGCGAGATGTCGAAGATCGCGTGCAGCAGGATCGTCGGGAGCAGGCCGAAGCGCAGGAAGATCAGCGCCCAGGCGATCGACGGGACCAGCAGCTCGACCGGCCGCGCATACGCCGGAAACCCGGGGTAGTTCGCGTGCGCGCCGCCGAACACCAGCGCCTGCAGCACGACCGCGAGCGCGATGCCCATGCCGCGGCGCCCGTAGCGCGCGCCGATCAACGCGCCCAGCGACAGCGGAATCGCGCGGAACACGCACTCCTCCATGAACCCGGCCTCGAGCGCGATCGCGATCGGGGTCGCCGCGGGCACCGACGAGCCGAGGATGTTCGGATCGGTCAGGACCTCCGAAGGCTGCCACCAGCCGAGCCAGCGGTTGGTCGCGTAGTAGAACGCGGCGATGAATGCGAGGTCGATGGCCACGAACAGGTAGCCGCCCAGCGTGCGCCCAGCGATCTGTCGCGTCGCGCCCGCCTCGCGCGACCACAGCCGCCACAGCTGTGGCTGTTGCGGAAACGCGCGGCGCGACAGGCTCTCGGCCGCCATGAACGTCAACGCATAGGCGAGCCCGCCGCCTGCGGCGATCAGCACCGCGGCGCCGGCCTGCTTCGCCCAGAAAGTCGCGACGGTCTGCGTGGTGTCGGCGTCGAACCACGCCGTGGGCGCCGACGCGAGCTTCGCCAGCGCGAGCAGGCCGCCGACGCACAGTCCCGCGACGACCGCAGGCTTCCACTCGAGCCAACGCCGTCGCGCGAGCCACAGCACGCCGAGGACGCAACCCCCGAGGCCGTAGAGGATCCCCGCGGAGAGCGTGGCGAGGTTGGCGATCAGGTCGTTGCTGCTGCGCAGCTCGGCAAAGCGCCGGTCGAACGCCTCGGGAACGTGCACGAAAGGCGTCACGCCGGTCAGCTCGTCGCCGGAGACCACCAGCCGCAGGCGCACACGCGCGTCTGTCAGCCCCTCGGGACGCTCGTAGGTGAAGCTCTGGTCGACGCGCCCGCCCGGCTGGGTCTG
>DASYXO010000374.1:0-4993 GCA_035934825.1 Casimicrobiaceae bacterium | reverse complement strand
GACACGGTCGTCGAAGCGCTGGACGACGCGAGCTTCCGAATGGTCACCCCGCACGGTGCGGCGCCGATCAGGCTGCCCGCGTCGTGAACCGGGCCGGGGCTGATCGCCCCCGCCCCGGGATTTCTACTTCCGGAACGCGATCTGGCCGTTCTTCGCGATGACGTGCACCGTGTCGCCAGCGGCGAAATGGCCGCCGAGGATCTCCTTCGCCAGCGGATTCTCGATCTGCTGCTGAATCGCGCGCTTCAGCGGCCGCGCGCCGTAGACCGGATCGAAGCCCGCCTGCGACACCGCGTCGAGCGCGGCCTCGCTGACATCGAGCCCGATCTCGAGCTTGCCCAGGCGCTGCTCCAGCCCGTGCAGCTGGATGCGCGCGATGCTGGCGATCTGCGCCTGCGCCAGCGGTTGGAACACGACGATCTCGTCGATGCGGTTGACGAACTCGGGCCGGAAGCTCGCCTTCACCTCGGCCATCACCTCGATCTTGATCGCGCCCGGATCCCGGCCTTCGTTGGTCATTTCCTGGATCCGGTGCGACGCGAGGTTGGACGTCATCACGATCACCGTGTTGCGGAAATCCACGGTGCGCCCCTGGCCATCGGTGAGGCGCCCGTCGTCCAGCACCTGCAGCAGGACGTTGAACACGTCCGGGTGGGCCTTCTCGATCTCGTCGAACAGGATCACCGCGTAAGGCTTGCGGCGCACCGCTTCGGTCAGGTGCCCGCCTTCCTCGTAGCCGACATAGCCGGGCGGCGCGCCGATCAGGCGCGCGACCGAATGCTTCTCCATGAACTCCGACATGTCGATGCGGACCATCGCCTGGTCGCTGTCGAACAGGAATTCGGCGAGCGCCCGGGTCAGCTCGGTCTTGCCCACCCCGGTGGGTCCCAGGAACAGGAATGATCCGTAAGGGCGGTTGGGATCGGAAAGCCCCGAGCGCGAACGGCGGATCGCGTCGGAGACGAGGCGCACCGCCTCGTTCTGGCCGATCACGCGCTGGTGCAGGCGGTCTTCCATCTGCAGCAGCTTGTCGCGCTCGCCCTGCATCATCTTGGAGACTGGAATGCCCGTCGCACGCGACACGACCTCGGCGATTTCCTCTGCACCAACCTGCGTGCGCAGCAGCTTCGGCTTCTTCGCCTGCTCGGCGGAGAGCTTCTTGTCCGTCTTCTTCAGCTGCTCCTCGAGCTGCGGCAGCTTGCCGTACTGCAGCTCGGACATCTTCTGCCAGTCGCCTTTGCGCTTCGCTTCCTCCATCTGGAGCTTGATCTTGTCGATCTCCTCCTTGATGTGCTGGCTGCCGGCCACCTGCGCCTTCTCCGCCTGCCAGACTTCGTCGAGGTCGGCGTAGTCGCGCTCCAGCCGCGCGATCTCGTCCTCGATCGCGCCAAGCCGCTTCCTCGACGCCTCGTCCTTTTCCTTCTTGACAGCTTCACGCTCGATCTTGAGCTGGATCATGCGCCGGTCGATCCTGTCCATCGACTCGGGCTTCGAGTCGATTTCCATCTTGACCTTGGCGGCCGCCTCGTCGATCAGGTCGATCGCCTTGTCGGGAAGGAAGCGGTCGGTGATGTAGCGGTGCGAAAGCTCGGCCGCGGCGACGATCGCGGGATCGGTGATCTCGACGCCGTGGTGGATCTCGTAGCGCTCCTGCAGCCCCCGCAGGATCGCGATCGTCGATTCGACCGACGGCTCGTCGACCAGCACCTTCTGGAAACGGCGTTCCAGCGCGGCGTCCTTCTCGATGTACTTGCGGTATTCGTCGAGGGTCGTCGCGCAGACGCAATGCAGCTCGCCGCGCGCGAGCGCGGGCTTCAGCATGTTGCCGGCGTCGATCGCGCCTTCGGCTTTCCCGGCACCGACCATCGTGTGCAGCTCGTCGATGAAGACGATCGTGCGGCCGGCATCGGCGGCAATGTCCTTCAGCACCGCCTTCAGGCGCTCCTCGAACTCGCCGCGATACTTGGCGCCCGCGAGGAGCTGCGCCATGTCGAGCGACAGCACTCGCTTGCCCTTCAGGGTCTCCGGCACCTCGCCGTTGACGATGCGCTGCGCAAGGCCCTCGACGATCGCGGTCTTGCCCACGCCGGGCTCGCCGATCAGGACCGGGTTGTTCTTGGTGCGCCGCTGCAGGATCTGGATCGTCCGGCGGATCTCGTCGTCGCGGCCGATGACCGGGTCGAGCTTGCCGTCGCGTGCCCGCTCGGTCAGGTCGATCGTGTATTTCTTGAGCGCCTCGCGCTGGCCTTCGGCTTCCTGCGAATCAACGCCGGCACCGCCACGCACCGCGTCGATCGCCGATTCGAGCGCCTTGCGGGTCAGCCCCTGCTCCTTCAGCAGCCGCCCGACCGGACCCTTGTCGTCGCAAAGCGCGAGCAGGAACAGCTCGGAGGCGATGAACTGGTCGTTGCGCTTCCCGGCTTCCTTGTCCGTCAGGTTCAGCAGATTGTTGAGGTCGCGGGAAACGCCGATCTCACCGCCCGTGCCCTCGACCTTGGGCAGGTTGTCGATCGCCGTCTTGAGGGCCGCCTGCAGCCGGGGCACGGCGACGCCGGCGCGGGCCAGCAGCGATGCGGTCCCGCCGTCCTCCTGGGCGAGCAGCGCCGCCAGCAGGTGCTGCGGCTCGATGAAGCCGTTGTCGTGGCCCAGCGCGAGGCTCTGGGCGTCGGCGAGAGCCTGCTGGAACTTGGTCGTGAGCTTGTCGAAGCGCATGGTCGGATTTTTGAGTGAATTGAGCTCGAAACACCGCAAAAGTGAGGCGATCCGACGTTATTTCAAGGCTCCGGGCGGCCGATTTCGGCGCATCATTCCGGGATGGGGAATGCGCGACGCCCCCATTGGGTCGTGGGGCGCGGGCTTCGCCCGCGACACGCGACGCAACCAACGTCGGACCGGAGGTGAACCCGATGGACCACAAGGAATCCTCGTCGCCGACCGTGACGATCACGAAGAACGGTCCCTACGCCGTCCTGGGTAACCTGCCCCTTGCGAAGCAGGTGATCGGCACCAATGCGGGCGGCGACTCGGTGAAATGGGTGGCGGGCCACACCTACCCACCGCAGGCGCGCTACACGCTATGCCGCTGCGGCCACAGTTCGAACAAGCCGTTCTGCGACGGGACCCACCGCCGGATCGACTTCGACGGCACCGAATCGGCAAGCCGCGAGCCCTACCTCGACCAGGCGAAACTGACGCGGGGACCGGCGATGTCGTTGACCGACGTCGAGACGCTGTGCGCGTTCGGCCGCTTCTGCGACCCCAATGGCTCGGTCTGGAATCTCGTCAACGAGACCGATGTTCCCGCGACTCGCGCGAAGTTCACCCGCCAGGCCTGCGACTGTCCATCGGGGCGCCTCGTCGCCTGGGACCATGCGACCGGCAAGCCGGTCGAGCACGCCTACGCGCCGTCGATCGGCGTGATCGAAGACCCAGCCAAGAACTGTTCCGGACCGCTGTGGCTGCGTGGCGGGGTGCAGCTCGTCGGCGCCGACGGATTCCAATACGAATTGCGCAATCGCATGACGCTTTGCCGCTGCGGCGGCTCGCAGAACAAGCCTTTCTGCGACGGCACGCATGCCGCGATCGGCTTCCGCGACGACCGCTGACGACCCCGGCCGGCGCAAAGTTGCGCACCGGGCGGCGCGGCGGGAATCGCGGGCCGATCGAACGCGTCTGCGGTCATCTCGTTCTCAATCGAATTCCTCGTAGAAGCCGAGCTTGCGGTGCAGCGGCGCGTCGTCGACGATGAACACGAACGCCGGGGTCTTGCCCGATCCGTTGCCGAGGCGAATCTCGGCATGGGTCGGCGCGGCGAAGGTGTCGGACTCGCCGAAAGCCATCGCCTGTCCGTCGACGACCGCGGTTCCGGCGCCTTCGACGACGTGGAACACCGACGATGCCGAGCGGCGGGTGAGGCGCAGCGCCTCGCCCGGACGCAGCATCAGCGCCGAGAACCCGAGCGTCGCCATGCACTCGCGACCGGTTTCGGGATTGACGTAGGCGACGTGGACCGGCGAATCCTTCGACGTCACGCCGGCGAGCCCGGCCAAGGTCTCGCGCACCTCGCGCCAGGGAAAGCGCAGCAGTGGATACTCGTCGCGCCGCATTGACAGCGATGCGTAGGGCACGATGCCGCCCTGCCGAAACCGCGTCGTCGACGCGTTGCGAGGATCGGTCACCGGCTGGACCTTGCCTTCGATCGCGTAGGAAGCCTCGAGGCCGTAGACCAGCGGCAGGTCGAGCGCGTCGAGCCAGATGACGGGCTCGGTGCCCTCATGCCCGTGCTGGTGCCAGAGCTTGGGCGGCGTCAGGATGAGGTCGCCCTTTTCCATTGGCAGTTTCTCACCCTGCACGACCGTGTACCCGCCTTGGCCCTCGATGACGAAGCGCACCGCCATCGGCGTGTGCCGGTGGTTGGGCGCGGTCTCGCCGGGCAGGATCAGCTGCAGCCCGATGTAGATCGACGGCGTCGCCTGCATGTTCTCGAGGCCGAGCCCCGGGTTGCACAGCACCAGGACCCGCCGCTCGGCCTTTTCGATCGGGGCCAGCTCGCCCGCGCGCAGCAGGTTCGGGCGGACGTCCGCGTAGCGCCACAGCGTCGGGCGCGTCCTGCGCGCCGGATTGCCATAGGGAAGGACCGAGCGCAGCGACGGCCACAGCGGCAGCAGGTTGCGGCTCACGAGACCCTCGTAGTAATCGGCGGGAAGGTCGGCGACAGTTCCGAGTGCGCTGCTCATGCTGGATAGGCCTCTCGGGCGATCCGGGTTGAAGGCGGAATGGGCAACAGACAGCCGGCAATGCGAAATGTCGCTTGCCGATGGCGGCCCGGAACCCGCGGCCGGGCGCGCGCGGCGGCGCCGCGCGCGCCCACCGTGTCGCTTACTGCTTGCCCGGATCCTAGAAGTCCGGGAACTTGTCGAACTCGACGTTCTGCAGCTTGCCGTTCACCTTCTCGACCTTTCGGATGTAGACGGTCTGGACGATGTCGCGGGTC
>DASYXO010000367.1:0-3433 GCA_035934825.1 Casimicrobiaceae bacterium | reverse complement strand
GCGCGAGGGTTGTCGCGAGCGCGTCGGCGGGTTCCCGGATGTCGCGCAACAGCTCCGGCACCAGAGACCCGCGGGACGGCGCGCCAGGATCGTGGCGACCCGGCTCGCGCACATTGGTGACGAACGCCCAGCGGCCGCGCTCGCTGACGCCGAGCCAGGTGCCGCCCGCCTCGAGGTCACGGCCTGCGAGCAGCCGCGTGCCGAGTCGCTCCCGCCACCAGTGCGCGGCTGCTGCGGGTCGGGCATGGAACTCGTCGCGATTCGCGGCGATGACGGCGTCGAAATCCGGGTGGGCATCCAGCGCAATGACGGCGAGGCACATCGGACCGAACTAGGCGTCGGACGTTTCGCGGCCGCGCGGGGTGTCCGCGGCCGGAACCACGTAGGGCAGCGGCCGCGACGTCAGCGGCGATTGCGCGTCGTCGGTGACCCGGATGTCGCCGGCCTCGACGGCGACGCGTTGGGCCACGGCAAGGACCGCGCTGCCTCCCGCGAGGTCGGGTACGGCGCTGACGACGATGCCGCAGGCCTGGTCGCCGAATGCGGCCGAGCGCAGCCGGGTGCCGGGCGCCGGAGCCGGGCCGGCGGCGTGAAAGGCGAACAGTCGCTCCTTGAGCCGCCCGAGATACTGTGCTCTCGCCACGATCTCCTGGCCCGGATAGCAACCCTTCTGAAAGTTGACGCCTCCGAGCAGCTCCCAGTTCGCTGTCTGCGGGACGAACAGGTCGGAAGTCGCCGCGACGATCCAGGGTATGCCGGCTTCGATGTCGAGACGACGCCACGCGTCGGCATCGGCGCGAGTCGCGTGCCCGGCGAGCGCGGCTTGCAGCAGAGGATCTTCGGACCTGGGGCAGACGCCGAGCAGTCGTCCGTCGGGAACGGCAAGGATCAGCGCCGCCTCCCCGATCCGCAACGCCTCGAAACTGCGTGGGGCGACGCCGAACGCCGCGCGTGCCGCTGGGAGGGCTTCCGGGCCGGCGAGGCCCCAGATCGCCCAATCCCCGCCCGCGTCGCGGACTGCGACCTTCGAGCGCAGCACGAACATCGAGAGCCGGCGCAGGATCGCCGCCAGCAGGTCATCCTGCAGCAGCAGGAGGAAGCGGTCCTCGCCGGGGGCGACCGGCCATCGCAGCACGATCAGGTTGGCGAGCATCCGTCCCTTGGGCGAGTTGTAGCTCGAGTACTGGGCCCGGCCGAGTTCGAGCCCCTGGACGTCGCTGGAAAGCTGGCCGTGCAGGAACGACATGGCGTCGTCGCCGCGGACGTCGATCAGCCCGAATCCGGTCTGCGTGCACAAGGTGCAAGCCGGCGTGCCCGTGGGGGCGCCAGTGGGCAGGGCCCTGCGGTCGGAGGTCATCGTTGAACCGTCGGCATTCGGGCGTGTCGCAATCGTGGCTCGGTTTGGCGGGAGTACGGGAGAAAATGCTAAACTACCAAGTTATTCGCGTCCTCCAGGACGGAACGACCCGCCTGGCGGCACCGCGCCATCATCTCCGAAGATGGCGTCCGGAGGGTTTTCACGCAAGCCCCCTGCGCGAGGAACGGAGGCCGGATGCCGCGATCGCGAGCGAGTCTCATGCGCGATGGACGGTCTCCGACACTACGCACACCGGCGGTTTCAGGGTGCCGGACGCGATGCCCCAGGGCGACCTCGGTGCCACGCGTCGGGAACGCAATCCGCCGGTGGAGGCCCCAACCCTGAACTGAAGGAGTGCAGCATGTCCGTAACGATGCGTCAAATGCTGGAGGCCGGTGTCCACTTCGGCCACCAGACCCGCTACTGGAATCCGAAGATGGCGGAGTACATCTTCGGCCAGCGCAACAAGATCCACATCGTCAATCTCGAAAAGACGCTGACGATGTACAACGACGCGATGAAGTACGTCCGCCAGCTCGCCGGGAACCGCGGCACGATACTTTTCGTCGGCACCAAGCGCCAGGCGCGCGAGATCGTCGCCGAGGAGGCGCAACGCGCCGGCATGCCCTACGTCGATCACCGCTGGCTCGGCGGAATGCTGTCGAACTTCAAGACCGTCAAGCAGTCGATCAAGCGTCTGAAGGACCTCGAGACGATGGCTCAGGACGGAACCTTCGAGCGCATGAGCAAGCGCGAGGCACTCTCGCACAAGCGCGAGCTCGACAAGCTCCAGAAGAGCCTCGGGGGCATCAAGGACATGAACGCGTTGCCAGACGCGATCTTCGTCATCGACGTCGGCTATCACAAGATCGCTGTCACCGAAGCGAAGAAGCTCGGCATCCCGATCGTCGCCGTCGTCGACACCAATCACAATCCCGACCCGATCGCCTGGATAATCCCCGGCAACGACGATTCGAGCCGGGCGATTCGCTTGTACGCCCGCGGAGTCGCCGATGCGGTGCTCGAGGGCAAGTCCAGCACGACGCAGGAAATCGCCGCAACCGGAGACGAGTTCGTGGAGGTCGCCGACGAAGCGTCGCCCTGATCGCGCAGGGTACGGGTCGAGCACTCGCACCGGCCCCTGAGTTGCAGGTCGTGGCGTGCCACGGGCGCGGTCCCGAAAGACGATGCCGGAGCGCGACGCTCGACCCGGCTGCATACGATGAATGGAGCATGAAATGGCGGATATCTCCGCGAGCACGGTGATGGAACTGCGCCAGCGCACGGGGCTGGGCATGATGGAATGCAAGAAGGCGCTGACCGAGGCCGGCGGCGACCTAACCAAGGCCGAGGAGCTGCTGAGGATCAGGAGCGGCGCCAAGGCCAGCAAGGCCGCCGGACGCGTCGCGGCCGAGGGAATGATCGGCGTGTCGGTCGCCGCCGACGCCAAGACCGCCGCCATCGTCGAAGTCAATTGCGAGACCGATTTCGTCGCGAAGAACGACGAGTTCAGGGCGTTCGCGAACGAGATCGCGCAGCTCGTCAACCGCGAGTGCCCCGCCGACGTCGCTGCCCTGTCGGCGCTGACGCTCGCTTCAGGCGAGACCGTCGAGGCGAGGCGCGCCGCGCTCGTTCAGAAGATCGGCGAGAACATCGCGTTGCGCCGCTTTGCGCGCATCGACGCCAGGGGCCGCATCGCGTCCTATGTCCACGGATCGAGAATCGGCGTGCTGGTCGACGTCACCGGCGGTGACGCCGCGCTCGCCAAGGATGTCGCGATGCACATCGCGGCGAGCAAGCCGATGGCGGTCAGCCGGGAGCAGGTACCCGCCGACCTCGTGGCGAAGGAGCGCTCGATCGCCGCGGCCCGGGCCGCCGGAACCGGCAAGCCGGCGAACATCGTAGAGAAGATGGTCGAGGGCGCAGTCGCCAAGTTCGTCTCCGAGGTCACGCTGCTCGCGCAGGTCTTCGTCAAGAGCGACAAGGAGACCGTCGGCGAAATCGCCAAGGCGCGGGGCGCGACGATCAACGGGTTCGTGCTCTACGTCGTAGGCGAGGGCATCGAGAGGCGCAAGG
>DASYXO010000359.1:0-8831 GCA_035934825.1 Casimicrobiaceae bacterium | reverse complement strand
CCTTCGAACGTCCGCACCGCGCGCCAGTAGCGCCGAGGAGGCACGACGATGCCGATGGCAGGGCCGGTCACGGACTACGCGGATGCGCTGATCGGCCCCGGCTTCGTCGACGCACACGTCCACTATCCGCAGCTTCCAGTGATCGGCGCGGGCGGGAAGGCGCTGCTCGACTGGCTGACCGCCTGCACGTTCCCGGCCCAGGAGCAATACCGCGACCAGGGCTACGCGCGTGACGTGGCGACGCGCTAACTGAGCGAGAACCTGCGCCACGGAATCACGACCGCGGCGGTGTTCGGAACCGTCCATCCGCAGTCGGTCGACGCGCTGTTCGAGGCAGCGCAGCAGCACGGCCTGCGGTTGATCGCCGGCAAGGTGCTGATGGACCGCAATGCGCCGGCGGCGCTTTGCGAGGACGCGCAGCGCGGCTACGACGAGGGCAAGGCGCTGATCGGGCGCTGGCATGGCCGAGGGCGGCTGGCCTACGCGGTGACGCCGCGCTTCGCCGCGACGTCGAGCCCCGCGCAGCTCGAGCTCGCGGCAACCCTGTGGCGCGAGCGCTCGATCTCGAAGCGCAGATCGGGTCGATCGAGCCGGGGCGCGATGCCGACCTCGTGGTGCTCGAATTGCGCTCGACGCCGCTGATCGACTTCAGGATGCGCTACGTCGCGGACATCGACGAGGCGCTCGGCGTGCAGATGGCCCTGGGCGACGATCGGGCGATCCGCGCGACCTGGGTCGCCGGGCGGCTCGCCTGGGATCGCGACGCACCCCATCGCGCCTTTGGCGCGGCCCCCGGGCGCATCGGAGGGTAAAATGCGCGATTGCGGGCCATTCACGGCCCGACCTCCGCACCGACCCCGTGTCCACGATCACGATCGCGCTGTCCAAGGGGCGCATCCTCGACGAAGCGCTGCCATTGCTGGCTGCGGCCGACATCACGCCCGTCGAGGACCCGCGCGAGTCGCGCAAGCTCATCCTCGCGACCAGCCGCCCGGGCGTCTCGGTGGTGATCCTGCGCGCATCCGACGTCCCGACCTATGTCGAGTACGGTGCGGCTGACCTCGGGATTGCCGGCAAGGACGTGCTGCTGGAGCACGGCAGCGAAGGTCTCTACCAGCCACTGGACCTGGGCATCGGGCGCTGCCGGCTGGTGGTCGCGACGCACCGGGGCTTCGACTGGGCGAGCAGCATTCAGCGCGGCGCCCGGATCCGCGTGGCGAGCAAGTACGTCCGCACCGCGCGCGAGCATTTCTCCGCCAAAGGCATGCACGTCGACCTGATCAAGCTCTATGGCTCGATGGAGCTCGCGCCGCTGGCCGGGCTCGCCGATGCGATCGTCGACCTGGTGTCGACCGGGAGCACCCTCAAGGCCAACGACCTCGTCGTCGTCGAGGAGATGATGCCGATCAGTTCGCGCCTGATCGTCAATCCCGCCGCGCTGAAGCTCAAGCGCGGGCAGGCGAAGCCGCTCATCGATGCCATTGCTGCCGCAGTCGGGGCTGCCGGGGTCCGCGCAGCGGCGAGCGCGTCAGGCGCAGGAGCAGGGCGATGACGGCTGCGCAGCCGACGCTGATCCTGCGGCGGCTCGACTCATCCGCACCGGGCTTCGCCGCCGAGCTCGACGCGCTCGTCGCCTTCGAGGCCGGCCAGGATCCCGCAGTCGATGCCACGGTGGCGGCGATCATCGCCGACGTGCGCGAGCGCGGTGATGGGGCGCTGCTCGAATACACGGCACGCTTCGACGGCCTTCGCGTCGCGACGGCCGCGGACCTGCGGATCAGCGCCGACGCGATGCGCGACGCCTTCGATTCGATCCCGGCCGCCGAGCGCGACGCGCTGACGATTGCGGCGCAGCGGATCCGCGATTACCACGAGCGGCAGCGCGGTGGCGGCTTCAGCATGCGCAGCGACGACGGCACCGAGCTCGGGCAGCGGGTGACCCCGCTCGATCGCGTCGGCATCTATGTGCCCGGCGGCAAGGCGGCCTATCCGTCGTCGGTGCTGATGAACGCGATTCCCGCGCAGGTAGCGGGGGTCGGCGAGATCGTCATGGTCGTGCCCACGCCTCATGGAGCGCGCAATCCGCTGGTGCTCGCAGCCGCGCAGGTTGCCGGTGTGTCCTCGGCGTTCGCGATCGGCGGGGCGCAGGCGATCGCGGCACTCGCCTACGGCACGCGGACGATTCCGGCCGTCGACAAGATCTGCGGTCCGGGCAATGCCTACGTGGCGGCGGCCAAGCGTCGCGTGTTCGGAACCGTCGGCATCGACATGGTCGCCGGCGTGTCCGAGATCCTGGTGCTGGCGGATGCGACGGCCAATCCCGACTGGGTCGCGATCGACCTGTTCTCGCAGGCCGAGCACGACGAGCTCGCGCAGGCGCTTCTCGTCACGCCCGATGCGGGACTGATCGATCGCGTCGCGGACAGCGCGCAGCGCTGGCTCGCGCAGATGCCGCGCGCCGCCATCATCGCCGAGTCGTTCCGGCGCCGCGGTGGGCTCATCAAGGTCCGCGACCTCGCCGAGGCCTGCGAGATCTCGAACCGGATCGCTCCCGAGCATCTCGAGCTTGCCGTCGCCGATCCCGACGCGCTGCTGCCGCAGCTGCGCCATGCCGGGGCGATCTTCGTCGGACACCATTCGTGCGAGGCGCTGGGCGACTACTGCGCCGGCCCGAATCACGTGCTGCCGACCGGCCGCACCGCGCGATTCTCGTCGCCGCTCGGCGTCTACGACTTCCAGAAGCGCAGCAGCATCCTGCGCATCGCGCCGGGCACCGCGCGCACCCTCGCCGGCATCGCGTCGACGCTGGCACGCGGCGAAGGCCTGATCGCGCATGCGCGCTCGGCCGAGGTCCGGCGGGACCGATGAACGATCCCCGTCCGCAGCGTCTCGCCGTCGCCGACCGGGAGGTTGCCGCGCGCATCGGCGCGACGGTCCGCGCCGACGTTCGCGCGCTTCGCGCCTATTCCGTCGCCAAGGCCGACGGCATGACCAAGCTCGACGCCAACGAGAGCCCGTATCCGCTTCCCGAGGCGGTCAGGCGGAAGCTCGCCGTCGCGCTGGCGGACGTTCCGCTGCACCGCTATCCCGATGGCGGCGCCGACGCCGTCAAGCGCGCGCTGCGCGCCGCCCTGAAACTGTCCGACGACGTCGGGCTCGTGCTCGGCAACGGCTCGGACGAGATCCTGCAGCTCGTCACCGCCGCCGTGGCGGAGCCCGGTTCGGCGGTGCTCGCGCCCGACCCGACGTTCGTCATGTACCGGGTGTACGCGAGCCATGCGCGGATGCGCTACGTCGGGGTGCCATTGCGTGCCGACCTGACGCTCGACGGCGACGCGATGCTCGCCGCGATCGAGCGCGAGCGCCCGGCACTGGTCTGGCTCGCGTCGCCCAATAATCCGACCGGAACGCTGTTCGATCCGGCCGACGTCGAGCGCATCGTCCGCGCGACGCCGGGCCTCGCCGTCGTCGACGAAGCCTACGTCGCCTATGCATCGTCGGCATTCCTGCCACGCGTGCTCGATTTTCCCAATCTCGTCGTCGTGCGCACGCTGTCGAAAGTCGGCATGGCGGGGATGCGGCTGGGCTACGCGGCGGCGCATCCGGCGTGGATCGCCGAGATCGACAAGCTGCGCTCGCCCTACAACGTCAATGCGCTGACGCAGGCGGCGGCGCTCGCGCTGCTCGCCGAGGGCGAGCTGTTCGCGCGGCAGGCGGGCGAGGTGCGCGCCGAGCGCGGCCGGCTGTCGATCGCGCTGGCGGCCCTCCCGGGCGTGCGGGTATTCGCCAGCGAGGCGAATTTCGTCGTCGCGCGCTTCCCCGACGCGAATGCGACGTTCGGCGCATTGCGCGCCGCAGGCATCCTGGTCAGGAATGTGAGCGGCTTCCATTCGCTGCTCGCCAACTGCCTGCGCATCACCGTCGGAGCCCCCCCCGAAAACGACGCGCTCATCGCGGCGCTCGAAGGAAGCGCATGAACGCACCTGCAGCGACAAGATCGGCCGCGCGCGCCGCGCGCGTCGAGCGCCGAACCGCGGAAACCGACATCACCGTCTCCATCGACGTCGACGGGCGCGGACGCACCGAGCTTTCCAGCGGCATCGCGTTCCTCGACCACATGCTCGACCAGGTCGGCCGCCACGGCAGGTTCGATCTGTCCGTCGCCGCCAAGGGCGACCTGCACGTCGACGCGCATCACACGGTCGAAGACATCGGCATCACGCTGGGCCAGGCCTTCAAGCAGGCGCTCGGCGACAAGCGCGGCATCCGTCGCTACGGCCACGCCTACGTGCCGCTCGAC
Source organism: Casimicrobiaceae bacterium (assembly GCA_035934825.1). Classification (GTDB taxonomy): domain Bacteria; phylum Pseudomonadota; class Gammaproteobacteria; order Burkholderiales; family Casimicrobiaceae; genus VBCG01. The sequence goes on along the minus strand of DASYXO010000359.1, from coordinate 4,531 downwards.
GAGGCGCTGTCGCGCGTCGTCGTCGACCTTTCGGGGCGGCCCGGCCTGGTGTTCGGCGTCAAGTTCACGCGCGCAGTGGTCGGCAATTTCGACGTCGACCTGATCCACGAGTTCTTCCAGGGTTTCGCCAACCACGCGCTGGCGACGCTGCACGTCGACAACCTGCGCGGCGACAACGCGCACCACCAGGCGGAGACGGTGTTCAAGGCCTTCGCCCGGGCGCTGCGCATGGCCTGCGAGCGCGATCCGCGCGCGGCGGGAGACGTGCCGTCGACCAAGGGCAGCCTCTGATCCCTGATCCCTGATCGCTGATATGGACATCGCGGTGATCGACTACGGCATGGGCAACCTGCGCTCGGTGGCCAAGGCGCTTGCGCACGTCGCGCCAAGGGCCGGCATTGCCGTCACCGGCGATCCGGGAGCGATCCGCGATGCATCGCGTGTGGTGCTGCCCGGGCAGAGCGCGATGCCCGACACGATGGCGAGCCTCGACGCGTCGGGGCTGCGCGAGGTCGTCCTCGAATGTCTGGCCGACCGCCCGTTCCTGGGCGTCTGCCTCGGATTGCAGATGCTGTTCGAGGCGAGCGAAGAGGGGTCTACGCGCTGCCTCGGGGTCCTGCAGGGGCAGGTGCTGCGATTCCGCGAGCGGGACATGGCGCTCCCCGGCGGTGAACGCCTCAAGATCCCGCACATGGGCTGGAGCTCCGTGCGCCAGCAGCGTGCGCATCCGCTGTGGGCCGGGATCGAAGACGGATCGCGGTTCTATTTCGCGCACAGCTATTACCCGGTGCCGACCGACCCGGGGGTGACCGCCGGAACGGCCGCCTACCCGACGCCGTTTACTTGCGCCATAGCGCGGGCTAATATCTTCGCCGTGCAGTTCCACCCCGAAAAAAGCCAGCGCGCCGGCCTGCAATTGCTCGCGAACTTCGTCAGCTGGGACGGACACGCGTAGACTGCCCGCTCAAGGCGCAGTCGCGCCGCACCGTTTCGCCTCCTCCAGCAGTCCTGCTGCCCATGCAGATCATTCCCGCGATCGATATCAAGGACGGACATTGCGTGCGCCTGAAACAGGGGGACATGCAGACGGCCACGGTGTTCTCGGAGGATCCCGCCGCGATGGCGCAGCACTGGCTCGAGCTCGGCGCGCAGCGGCTGCACCTCGTCGACCTGAACGGCGCGGTCGCCGGCAAGCCGAAGAACGAGCTCGCGATACGCGAGATCGTCAGCGTCGTCGGCGACGACGTACCGGTGCAGCTCGGCGGTGGCATCCGCGATCTCGACACCATCGAGCGCTACCTGGACGACGGCATCAGCTACGTGATCATCGGCACGGCCGCGGTCAAGAATCCCGGGCTGCTGCACGACGCGTGCTACGCGTTTCCCGGACACATCATCGTCGGACTTGACGCGCGCGACGGCAAGGTCGCGACCGATGGCTGGTCGAAGATGACCGGGCACGACGTCGTCGACCTGGCGCGCAAGTTCGAGGACTACGGCGTCGAGGCGATCGTCTACACCGACATCGGCCGCGACGGCATGCTCTCCGGCGTCAACCTCGAGGCGACCGTCCGGCTCGCCCGCGAGATCAAGACACCGGTGATCGCGAGCGGCGGGCTGTCGTCGATCAAGGACATCCAGGATCTCGTCCCCTACGAAGCCGACGGCATCATCGGAGCGATCGCCGGGCGCGCGATTTACGAAGGCAGGCTGGATTTCAAGCAAGCGCTCAAGGTGGCAAAGGGCGGGGAATGAGCACCGTCCCGGCCGGGTGCGTGCATCCGCTGCCGCGAGCCCTCGAGCCCCGCCCCTGTTCCCCCGGCTGATGGGGCTCGCCAAGCGCATCATCCCCTGCCTCGACATCGCCCGCGGGCGCGTCGTCAAGGGCGTCAACTTCGTCAACCTGCGCGATGCAGGGGACCCGGTCGAGGTGGCGCACCGTTACGACGCCCAGGGCGCCGACGAGATCGCGTTCCTCGACATACGCGCCAGCGTCGAGACCCGGGGGCTGCTCTACGACATGATCGCTGCGGTCGCCGACCAGGTGTTCATACCGCTGACGGTGGGCGGGGGCGTCAATTCGATCGACGACATCCGCGCCCTCCTGAACGCCGGCGCCGACAAGGTCAGCATCAACACTGCCGGGGTCAGGAATCCGGAGCTTTTCAGGCGGGCGTCGGACCGCTACGGCGCGCAATGCGTCGTGGCGGCGATCGATGCCAAGAAATCCGCGGTCGACGAGTGGCAGGTCTTCATCCACGGCGGACGCACGCCGACCGGAATCGACGCGGTACTGTGGGCGCGCGAGGTCGTGACGCAGGGGGCGGGCGAGATCCTGTTGACCAGCATGGACCGCGACGGTGCGAGGAGCGGCTTTGACCTCGAGCTGACGCGCGCGGTCGCCGACGCGGTCGACGTCCCGGTGATCGCATCGGGCGGGGTGGGCACGCTCAACGACCTGGTCGACGGCGTCAAGATCGGCGGCGCGGAAGCGGTGCTCGCGGCGTCCATATTTCACTACGGCGAGTTCACGATCGGCCAGGCCAAGGCCGCGATGAAAGACGCCGGCATCGAGGTCCGCGACTAGCGCGGGCGGGTCGCGGCCGGGCAACGGGGTCATGTAACATGGTCTGCCGCACCGAAGGTCGAGCATGCACTGGCAGGACGCTATCCGCTGGAACGCCGACGGGCTCGTGCCCGCGATCGCGCAGGACGCAGCGACCCATCGCGTGCTCACGCTTGCGTGGATGAACCGCGAATCGCTGACCCTGACCGAGCAGACGCGCGAGGCCCACTACTGGTCGCGCTCGCGCGGCCGGCTGTGGCGCAAGGGAGAGCAGTCGGGGCACGTCCAGCGCGTTCGCGAGATCCGCCTCGATTGCGATCGCGACGCGATCCTGCTGCTGGTCGAGCAGGTCGGCGGAATCGCCTGCCACACGGGCCGGGAGCGCTGTTTCCACCGGCGCCTCGAGGAGGGTGAATGGCACACCGTCGAGCCCGTGCTCGAGGATCCGAAGACCATCTATGGCCACGAGTGACCTGCCCGCCGCAGACGTGCTCGCGCGCCTCGCGGCGACGATCGAGGCGCGAAAGGGCGGCGACCCCCGGACTTCCTACGTCGCGTCGCTCCTCGCCAAGGGTGACGACGCCGTCCTGAAGAAGGTCGGCGAGGAGGCGACCGAGGCGGTGCTGGCCGCCAAGGACGGTGATAAGATTCGCATAACCGCCGAGGTCGCGGACCTCTGGTTTCACTGCCTCGTGCTTCTTGCTCGCCACGGCCTGGGCCCCGCGGACGTACTGGCTGAACTTGCGCGCCGGGAAGGTATCTCGGGCCACGTCGAGAAGGCCACCCGCGCCTGACCGGCGACGGCTTCCGACCCCGACCGCTAGCGAACGATCCGTATGGCCGACGATCCGAACTGCATCTTCTGCAAGATCATTCGCGGGGAGATTCCGAGCCGCAAGGTCTACGAGGATGCGCAGATCGTCGCTTTCCACGACATCCAGCCGGTGGCCCCGGTGCACTTCATGCTGGTGCCGAAAAAGCACGTGGCGACGCTTTACGACGCGACGCCCGACGATGCGGCCGCGCTGGGCAGGATCCTGTCGCTCGCCGGAAAGCTGGCGCGGGAGCAGGGGGCCGGCGACGGCTTCCGGACGATCATCAATACCGGCCGGGTCGGCCGGCAGGACGTGATGCACGTTCATGTGCACATCATCGGCGGTCCCGAACCCCTGGGCCCGATGATCGTGCGCAAGGGCGCATGAGCGCACATAGCTCTAGGAGATGGACATGGGTGGACTGAGCATCTGGCATTGGCTGATCGTGCTTCTCGTCGTCGTGCTGATCTTCGGCACGAAGAAGCTGCGCAACATCGGCGAGGACCTGGGCGGCGCGGTGAAAGGCTTCAAGGAAGGCATGAAGGGCGCCGAAGGCGACGCGCCCGCGGCACCCGCCGACACGCCGCAGGTGACGGGCAGGACGATCGACGCCGAAGTCACCAAGGAGCCTTCGACCAAGGTCTGACGCATGGCGACGGCGCGCGACGCTGCCGCGTCGGGCGCCGCGCGCGTGCGCACAGGACGCGTTGGCATGTTCGACATCGGCTTCTCGGAGATCGTGTTGATCGCGGTTGTCGCGCTGGTCGTGCTCGGCCCCGAGCGCCTGCCGAAGGCCGCGCGCACGATGGGGCTCCTGTTCGGGCGTCTCCAGCGCTACGTCAACGAGGTCAAGGCCGACATCAGCCGCGAGATGGAGCTCGACGAGCTGCGCAAGCTGCAGAGCGAAATGCAGGGCGCGGCGCGCGACCTCCAGCAGACCGTCGAGAGCGCCGCCGGCGACGTCGCGACCGGCGTGCGCAATGTCGAGCGCCAACTGAACGAAGCGGGCGCAGATGCTGCCGTGACTGCAACGCCCGAGCCGGCGGCCTCCCGTGCTGCGGCATCGGTCGCGCCGGTCGAGGCCGAGCCCGCCACCGTGCCACTGGCTACCACCGTGCCACCGGAAACGCCGCGCCAGGCGGCATTGCCG
>DASYXO010000348.1:0-10665 GCA_035934825.1 Casimicrobiaceae bacterium | reverse complement strand
GTCCAGGTCGGCCGGCTTGACCGAGATCAAGCAATCGGAAAATATCGCTGCCGAACGCCCATCGGCCGAGCGGATACCATGAATCGCGGGTATCGTCCTCCGGAACCACAACAGCTTGTATCCGGGACGGGCGAGTCATGGCTGAGAGGAATCGCGGGACCGGTGCGGCAGCGCCGCGGTGGGTGACCAAGCGCGATGGCGCGCGGGTGGCCTTCGATGGCGCCAAGATCGCCTCGGCGATCGCGCGCGCGGCGGTGGCGTCGGGCGAGTTCGGCGCCGATCGCGCGCGCGCTCTCGCCGCCGCGGTCGCCCGAAGCCTACTGCCGGACGAGCCGGGGCCCCCCATTCACGTCGAGGCGATCCAGGACCGGGTCGAAGCGGCCCTGCTCGACGCGGATCACCGCGGGACGGTGCGCGCCTACATCGTCTACCGGGAACGGCACGCGCGGCTGCGCGACGACCGCAGGACGATGGTCGACGTCGCGGCGTCGGTCAACGAATACCTGGACCGCGAGGACTGGCGGGTCAACGCGAACGCCAACCAGGGCTATTCGCTGGGCGGACTGATCCTCAACGTCTCCGGCAAGGTCGTCGCGAACTACTGGCTGTCGCAGGTCTACGCGCCGGCAATCGGGCTCGCGCATCGCGAAGGCGACCTGCACATCCACGACCTCGACATGCTCGCGGGATACTGCGCCGGCTGGTCGCTGCGGCAACTGCTGCACGAGGGTCTGAACGGCGTTCCGGGGAAGGTCGAGGCGGGGCCGCCCAGGCACATGTCGAGCGCCGTCGGCCAGATCGTGAATTTCCTGGGCACGTTGCAGAACGAGTGGGCGGGCGCCCAGGCGTTCTCGTCGTTCGACACGTACATGGCGCCTTTCATCCGCCATGACCGGATGGCCTACGGCGACGTCAGGCAGTGCATCCAGGAGCTCATCTACAACCTGAACGTGCCGTCGCGCTGGGGCACGCAGACGCCGTTCACCAACCTGACCTTCGACTGGACCTGCCCCGAGGACCTGCGCGACCAGGTACCGGTGATCGCAGGCGAGGAAATGCAATTCACGTACGGCGACCTGCGGGTCGAGATGGACATGATCAACCGCGCCTACATCGAGGTGATGACGGCGGGTGACGCCCGCGGACGGGTGTTCACGTTTCCGATCCCGACCTACAACATCACGCCCGATTTCGACTGGGACCATCCGAACACCGAGGCGCTGTTCGCGATGACCGCCAAATACGGCCTGCCGTACTTCCAGAATTTCATCAACTCCGAGCTCAAGCCGAACATGATCCGGTCGATGTGCTGCCGGCTGCAGCTCGATCTCACCGAGCTGTTGAAGCGCGGCAACGGCCTGTTCGGGTCCGCCGAGCAGACGGGATCGATCGGCGTCGTGACGCTCAATTGCGCGCGGCTGGGGTATCGGTATCGCGGCGACGGGGCCGCGCTTTATCGGCGGGTCGACGAACTTCTCGAGCTCGCGAAGCAGAGCCTCGAGATCAAGCGCAAGGTGATCCAGCGCCACATCGACGGCGGTCTCTTTCCCTATACCAGGCGCTACCTGGGAACGCTGCGCAATCACTTCTCGACCATCGGTGTCAACGGCATCAACGAGATGATCCGCAACTTCACCGCCGGCGGTGCCGATATCACGACGCCCGTCGGTCACGCGCTCGCGCTCGGCCTGCTCGATCATATCCGCGCGCGCATCCTGGGCTTCCAGGAGGAGACCGGGCACATGTACAACCTCGAGGCGACGCCCGCGGAAGGGACCACCTACCGCTTCGCCAAGGAGGATCGCAAGCGCTTTCCGGACATCCTGCAGGCGGGGACGCGCGATATGCCCTACTACACGAATTCGTCGCAACTCCCGGTGGGGTTCACCGACGACGCGTTCGAGGCACTGGAACGGCAGGAGCCGCTGCAGAAGAAATACACGGGCGGCACCGTGCTCCACCTGTACATGGGGGAGCGCATCTCGTCAGCCGCCGCGTGCCGGAAGCTCGTGCGCCGCGCACTCGAGCGGTTCGCGCTGCCGTACATCACGGTGACGCCTACGTTCTCGATCTGCCCGGCCCACGGCTACCTGGCCGGTGAGCACGAGTATTGCCCGAAGTGCGACGAGGCGCTGCTGGCCCGCAGGCGGCGCGATCTCGCCGCGGCATGAGCCCGAAGTGCCGCACCGGGGGCGATCCGGCCCGCGACGGCGCCCTATGACCCCTGTGACCCTAGGAGACGCAATGGACACGATGGCAGCGATCAGCGACCTGGCAGAAAGCGCGCGGCATGAGCCCGCCCCGACCGGCAACGCCGTGCTCCCCGCCGCCGAGCGCCAGCGCTGCGAGGTGTGGACGCGCGTGATGGGCTATCACCGCCCGGTCGCATCGTTCAACATCGGCAAGAAAGGCGAGCACGCCGAGCGGCGTTTCTTCACCGAGGCGCAGGCGCGGCTCGGCGACGCCGCGGCGTGAGCACGTCCGCAGCCCGTCGCGAGTTGCGCGTCGGCGGCCTGGCACCGCTGTCGACGACCGACTGGCCGGGCGAGCTCTGTGCGGTCGTGTTCTGCCAGGGCTGCCCGTGGCGCTGCGGCTACTGCCACAACCCCGAGCTCCTCGCCGCCGACAGCCGCGTGGCGCTGTCCTGGAGCGAGGTCCAGTCGCTGCTCGCCCGCCGCCGCGGCCTGCTCGACGCCGTCGTATTCTCCGGAGGCGAGCCTCTCGCGCAGCCGGCGCTGCGCACGGCGATCGAGGGCGTGCGCGAGCAGGGCTTTCGCGTCGGGCTGCATACGGGCGGCGCATATCCAAGGCGCTTCGCGCAGGTACTCCCGCGGGTCGACTGGGTCGGCTTCGACGTCAAGGCGCCTTTCGACGACTATCCCCTGATCACTGCGGTGCGGGGCAGCGGCGAGCCGGCGATGGAAAGCGCGCGGATGCTGATCGACAGCGGGATCGACTGTGAATTCCGGACGACGGTGCACCCGCACCAGCTGTCGCCGGCGGCCATCGAGCGCGTCGCTGCGCACCTTGCCCGTCTCGGGGTGCGGCGCTACGTCCTGCAGCAGTTCCGCAGCCAGGGCTGCGCGAATGCGGAGCTCGCGCTCGACGTCCCCGGGTCGCCATTCGACGATGCATGGGTCGCAAGGCTCGCACGAAGCTTCGAATCGTTCGAGGTCAGGCACGCGTGAGGCCGCATCGCGGCGGCTCCTGCGACCTTCAGCGGGGGTAAGCGCGAAGCTTGGCGACGTCGAGGATGTGAATGTCGCGGCCGTCGACGCTGATGAGCTTTGCCGTCGCGAGCTCGTGCAGGATCCGCGACAGGTGCTCCGGCGTGAGATTCAGCCGCGACGCGACGATGGTCTTGGACGTCGTCAGCGTGATCACGTACGAGGCGCCCGGCGACCCTTGCGCGGCGTCCGGCCGCTCGTCCTGGCGCAGCAGGTAGCCGATCAGGCGCTCGGTGCCGCTTTGCAGCGAGTACGACTCGACGTCGGTCACCAGACCGTGGAGCCGGCGCGAAAGCCCGGCCAGCATCTTCTTCGCGAACGCGGGATCGCGCTCGAGCCCTTCGAATACAGCGTGTCGCGAGATGTGGAGCAGGAACGAATCGGCGACCGCCTGTGCCATCACGTAATAGGGACGCTCCATGAACATGACCGCTTCGCCGAACGAGTAGCCCGGCCCGATCAGCTCGACGATCTTCTCGCCGCCCTGGGGCGTGACGATCGCGAGCTTGACCTGGCCGTACACGACGAGGTGGAAGCCGACGCAGGGGTCGCCGCGGTTGACGATGACCTCGCCGCGGGGCACGTGCACTTCGGTCGTGCCGGCGGCGATCCGGTCGAGCTCGGCCGGCGCGAGGTCGCCGAACAGCGGTAGCCGCGACAGGAACGTCTGGGTCGCGATCTTGTGGTTGGACATCGGAGTCGAGGAAGCGCTCGGCGCCGCCTAGTCTTCGAGCGGCAGGCCGACGTAGTTCTCGGCCATCGCCATCGACGCGGCGCGGGAGCTCACCAGGTAGTCGAGCTCGGCGCGCTGCAGCTTGCGCCCGATCGCCCCGGTCTCGGGAAACCTGTGCGTCAGCGACGTGAACCACCATGAGAAGCGCTCGGCCTTCCACACCCGGCGCAGGCATCGGTCGGAATACGCGTCGATGCCCGCCTCGCTGCGCTCGACATGGAACTCGATCAGCGCACGCGCAAGATAGCGCACGTCGGACGCGGCGAGGTTCAGGCCCTTTGCGCCCGTCGGCGGCACGATGTGCGCGGCGTCGCCGGCGAGGAACAGCCGACCGAAGCGCATCGGCTCGGCGACAAAGCTGCGCAGCGGCGCGATGCTCTTTTCGATCGATGGCCCCGACCTCAGGCTGTCGGCGGCCCGCGGGTCGAGACGCCGCCGGAGCTCGTCCCAGAACGCAGTGTCGCTCCAGTCCTCGGCCCGGTCCTCGACCGGTACCTGGACGTAATGGCGGCTGCGCGTCGGGGAGCGCATCGAGCACAGCGCGAAGCCTCGCTCGTGGTTCGTGTAGATGAGCTCGTGCGACACCGGCGGCTGGTCGACGAGGACGCCCAGCCAGCCGAACGGATAGACCTTCTCGTAATGGGCGACGCCGCCCTCGGGAATGCTGGCGCGGCTGACGCCGTGGTAGCCGTCGCAGCCGGCGACGAAGTCGCACTGGAGCTCGTGCTCGGCGCCACCCTTGCGCCAGGTAAGGGTCGGGTGCCGGCCGTCGAAATCGTGGACTGCGACCGACTTGGCCTCGTACACGGTCGCGAGTCCGAGCGCGGCGCGCGCTTCCATCAGGTCGCGCGTGACCTCGGTCTGGCCATAGATCATCACCTGCTTGCCCCCGGTCAGGCCATGCATGTCGATCCGGTGGCGCGCCCCTCCGAACGAGAGCTCGAAGCCGCCGTGGACGAGGCCTTCGCGGCGCATCCGATGCCCGACACCGGCCTCGTCCAGCAGGTCGACGGTCGTCTGCTCGAGCACACCGGCGCGAATGCGGCCGAGCACGTATTCGCCGGTCTGGCGCTCGACGATGACATTGTCGATGCCGGCCCGGTGAAGGAGCTGCCCGAGCAGCAGGCCGGAGGGGCCTGCGCCGATGATGGCTACCTGCGTGCGGCTGCCGGGCATCGTCGTCGGGTCGCCGTTCGTCGAGGTTCGGTACGACGGGAGGCGCCTGCCGCGCCTCAGCGCGCCGGCCAGGTGCCCGGGAGGTCGAACAGCAGGACCTCCGCGTCGCTGCCGGCGTCGATCACGATGTCGCCGCCGTCCGCCTTAAGCGCATCGCCCGCGCCCAGCTCGCTGCCGTTGACCTTCGTACGCCCCCGCACGACGTGGACGTAGCCCTTGCGGTTGGCGGCGAGGGCGTGGCGGGCATTCTCGGCGCCGTCGAACAGGCCCGCGAACACGCGCGCGTCCTGGTGGATCGACACCGATCCGTCGCGTCCGTCCGGAGATGCGATCAGGCACAGGTGCCCGCGCTTTCGCTCCGTGGAAAAGTACTTCTGTTCGTAGGAGGGCGGGATGCCGGTGGCCGACGGCTCGATCCAGATCTGCAGGAAATGGGTGACGCCGGTCTTCTCATGATTGAATTCGCTGTGCGTGATTCCCGTTCCGGCGGAGAGCCGCTGCACGTCGCCGGGCCGGATCGTCGAGCCGTTTCCCATCGAGTCCTCGTGACCCAATGCACCTTCGAGGACGTAGCTGATGATCTCCATGTCGCGGTGGCCATGCGTGCCGAAGCCCTGGCCCGGCTGGACGCGATCCTCGTTGACGACGCGCAGTGCGCTCCAGCCCATCTGGCGCGGATCGTAGTAGTCGGCGAAGGAAAAGCTGTGGTACGAATCGAGCCAGCCATGGTTGGCATGGCCGCGCTCGCTCGAGCGTCGGATCTGGTTCATGGATTCCCCGCGCGCCGGGATCGCGCCGGCAATGCGCCATTCTGAGGCAATCGGCGGCGGCGCGCGCGGGCCGGTGCCCGCCGGCGCCTTCCGGTGGTCGCGGCCCCGCGATCGCGCGGGACGTCGCAGCCAGTCGCGAGGCGCCTCACTTGAGACGGACGTAGGTTCCCGGCGCGTCGCAGATCGCGGGGTAGGCCGCCTCCGGCGCGCCGATCGACGGCGGCGCGGCAGGCGCGCCCGACCTCGCGGCAAGCCACGCGGTCCATTCGGGCCACCAGGAACCTTCCTTCAGGGCCGCGTCCGCGACCCAGAGGTCCGGATCGACGTAGCGCCGATCGGCAGCCTGCATCGCGATCCGATAGTGCCGGCCGTGATGTTCCGGCTCGGACACGATGCCCGCGTTGTGCCCGCCGCTGGTCAGCACGAACGTGATCTCCGCCTCGGTCAACAGGTGGAACTTGTACACCGATCGCCATGGCGCGACGTGATCCGCTTCGGTGGCGACGACGAACATCGGCACGCGCAGGTCGGAGATCGCGACCGGCCGCCCGCCCGCGACGTGGCGGCCCTCGGCCAGATCGTTTTCGAGGAACAGGTGCCGCAGGTATTCGGCATGCATCCGGTACGGCATCCGGGTTGCATCCGCGTTCCAGGTCATCAGGTCGGTCATCGGCGGGCGCTCGCCCATCAGGTATTCGCGGATGATGCGCGACCAGATCAGGTCGTTGGAGCGCAGCAGCTGGAACGCGCCGGCCATCTGCCGCGAATCGAGGAAACCCTGCGCCCACATCGTGTCCTCGAGGAAGGCGAGCTGGCTTTCGTTGATGAATAGCGTCAGCTCGCCGGCCTCGGTGAAGTCGACCTGCGCGGCGAAAAAGCTCAGCGTCGCGAAGCGCTCGTCGCCGTCGCGCGCCATCGCCGCAGCGGCGATCGCGAGCAGCGTGCCGCCCAGGCAGTAGCCGACGCCATGGACCTTCCGCGTCGGCACGATCGCGCCGACGGCGTCCAGCGCCGCGCCGACGCCCAGCGTCCGGTAGTCGTCGAAGGCCAGGTCGCGGTCTTCGGGTCCCGGATTGCGCCAGGAGATCATGAACACGGTGAATCCCTGGGCAACCAGGTGGCGAACCAGCGAGTTCTGCGGCGAAAGATCGAGGATGTAGTACTTCATGATCCACGCCGGCACGACCAGGACCGGCTCCGGCCGAACGCGCGCCGTCGCGGGCTCGTACTGGATGAGTTCGATCAGCCGGTTGCGCCACACGACCTTCCCTGGCGTCACCGCGACATTGCCGCCGACCTCGAATGCGTCGGCGCCGACCGGCTTCCTGCCTCCCGCGGCCCGCTCCCAGTCCTCGATGAGATTCCGGGCGCCGCGCACCAGGTTCAGACCGAGCTCCTGCTGGGTGCGCGCCAGCACCTCGGGGTTGGTCGCGACCGCATTCGATGGCGAGAATACGTCCAGCCATTGCCGCGTCATGAACGTGACCATGTTCTCATGTTGCTGGGTGACCCCGCGCACGCCGGTCATGGCGTTGTGCCACCACTGCTGGGTCAGCAGGAACGACTGGTAGATGACGTCGAACGGCGGCTTGTGCCAGCGTGGCCCATCGAACCGGTGATCCTGCGGCAGCGGAACGATGCAGGGTGGCGGGTCCTGCTGCGCCGGGTGGCGGCTCAGGTAGCTTGCGAGCCGCAGCGATTTCTCGACCGCTTTCTCGACCAGCTGCAGCCGCTTTCCCGGAAGCGATCCGAGATGAAACGCCCAGTCGAGATACGCATCGGCCAGCGCGATCGGTGACAGGCCCGCGGTGAAGCGCGACACTCCCGCATGCAACGAGCGGTCGGCGAAGTCTGCGAGCGTCGTGGCGGCGCAGGCGTCGCGCACGGACGACTCGTCCTGCGCCGGACCGGCCGGCGTCGGACGGGCGCTTGGCGTCGCGTGGCTGGCTTGCTTCCGATCGGTCGCTTGCGGCAGATCCCCGGCCGGCGCCCCGCGCGTGCCATCTGCGCTTCGCGCGCGCGAGTTGCTACGGACCATTCTGCGCTGCGCGTTGCCCTCGGCCCGCGGATTCCTTTCGTGCATCGATTCAACCCCTCGTTCGCGCGGTTGGACACAACTGTCTATAATTCTCACGCGCCGGAGGGGACTGGAACTTGACGCCGATCAAGGCCCCGTATGGCATGGCGCCCATCCCGGATGCCCAAACCGCACATTTCCGGACGGTCCCGCCCGCGACCGGTTCCAGGTCCGCCCGCGCTGCGCTGGCTGATTCCGAAATCGGACGGGCTGTGGCGCGTCTTCGCCCCGATCGCGGGGTTGCTCGTGCTTGCGGGAACCTTCGGGGTGCTCGGCTGGGTTTCGCCGGCCCCGAACCGCGCCCGGCTGTTGCTGGCTTCCGACGCCAGCGGCGTGATCGCCGCCATGCTCGGCCTGTACCAGCTCTACCGTCAGTCGCAGGGTCGGCTGGATGCCAGTCGCGAGCTTCACGACGTCGAGGTGCAGGTCAGCAACATCGTCGAGTCGGCGATGGATCCGATCGTCACGATCGACGCGGACCAGCGGATCGTCGGTTTCAATCCCGCGGCCGAGCAGGCTTTCCGGTGGCCCCGCGAGGCGGTACTCGGGCAGCCGATCGACCATCTGATTCCGCCGCGGTTGCGCGCGGCGCATCGGGAGCACGTCGAGCGCTTCGGCCAGACCGGCAGCACCGCGCGCCGCATGGGTTTGGAAGGCGCATGGTCGAGCCGTGTGCTGGTGGGATTGCGCGCGGACGGGCAGGAGTTCCCGATCGAAGCGTCGATTTCGCAGCACGAGGGCCAGGGCGGCAGGCGGTACACGGCGATCCTGCGCGACGTCAGCGAACGCGTGCGCGCCGGCAAGCTCCTGTCGGACAGCGAGGCGAGGTTGCGCGGGATACTCGACTCGGCGATGGATGCGATCATTACCGTCGACGAGCGACAGCACATCGTGTTGTTCAACCAGGCCGCCGAAGCGATGTTCGCCTGCCCGCGCGACGAGGCGATCGGCGCGCCGATCTCGTGGTTCATCCCCGAGCGCGATCGCGCCGCGCACGCGCGCCACATTGCGGAATTCGGGAAGTCGGCGACGGCGTCGCGGCGAATGGGAGGTGTGCTGCGGATCGTGACCGGCCTGCGGCGCAATGGCGAGGAATTCCCGATCGACGCGTCGATCTCGCAGATCAGCGAGTCCGGAGCGAGGTACTACACCGTAATCCTGCGCGACGTGACGGGGCGTTTCCGGGCCGAGGAGGCGTTGCGCCGGTCGCGCAACGAGTTGCAGGAGCTCGGCGCGGCAGCGCACATGACGCGCGAGCAGGAGAAGAGCCGGATCGCGCGCGAGCTCCACGACGAGCTGGGCCAGGCGCTGACGATGCTGCAGATGGACGTCGCCTGGTTCAAGGCGAAGATCCCGCGCGATGCGCCGGACTTCGCCGGCAAGCTCGACCGGATGGAGAAGCTGCTGACGACCACGATCGCCGCGACGCGGCGCATCGCCGCCGACCTGCGGCCCCTGGTGCTCGACGACCTGGGGCTCGTCCCCGCGCTGGAATGGCTGGTGCAGAACTTCACGCAGCGCACGAGAATCCCCTGCGAGCTCGTGATCGACGAACCCCGGCTCGAATTGCCCGGAGCGCAGTCGACGGCGGTATTCCGCGTCGTCCAGGAGTCGCTGACCAACATCGCCAAGCACGCGCAGGCATCGCGCGCGCGAGTGGAGCTCGAACAGGGTGGCGGCGTGCTGGCCGTGCGCATCCAGGACGACGGCGTCGGATTCGCTACCGATGCACCGCGCAAGCCGAACTCGCTGGGCCTGCTCGGCTTGCGCGAGCGGGCATCGCTGCTGTCAGGCGAGGCGACGATCGCCAGCGCCCCCGGGGCGGGGACCACGGTCGAGCTGCGGCTCCCCGTCGCAACCGCAGCGGAGTCGACATGATCCGCGTCGTCGTCGCCGATGATCATCAGATCCTGCGGGAGGGCCTGAAGCAGCTGCTCGAGGCCGCCGGCGACATCGAGGTCGTCGGGGAGGCGGGTGACGGCCACGGCGTCCTGCAGCAGGTCCGCGAGGCCGATTTCGACGTCCTGCTCCTCGACATGTCGATGCCCGGCAAGAGCGGCGTGGAGCTGATCAAGCAGGTCAAGGCGGAGCGCCCGCGGCTGCGTATCCTGGTGCTCAGCATGCACGAGGAGCACCAGTACGCGGTGCGGGCGATCCGGGCGGGTGCGTCCGGCTACCTGACCAAGGAGAGTGCAGCATCCCAGCTCGTCGCGGCGATCCGCAAGGTCGCGCGCGGGGGCGCGTTCATCAGCGCCGAGGTCGCCGAGCACCTTGCGCTCGACGCGATGCCCCACAGCGATGGCCCGCCCCACGAGACGCTGTCCGACCGGGAATACGAGGTGTTCCGCATGCTCGTTGCGGGAACGAGCGTCTCCGAGATCGCCGAGCGCCTCCACTTGTCGGCCAAGACCGTCAGCACGCACAAGGCGCGGCTGATGGAGAAGCTCCAGGTGGCCAACAATGCCGAGCTGTTCCACTACGCCGTCAAGCATCGCCTGTCCGGCGACCCGGGCGGCATCGGCTGACGCTGCTGCAGGCGTAGGGCGGTTCCGACAGCGCATCGGGGGTGCCTGACCCCCCGAATCGGCGGATCCCGACCCCGGTTATCAGACGGGGATGATGGGCCGGCGCTGCGCGTCCGCCGATACTGCCTTTCGTGGATACGGGGGCATGCATGGACAT
>DASYXO010000147.1:0-3997 GCA_035934825.1 Casimicrobiaceae bacterium | reverse complement strand
CCGCTCCTCGTCGTAGAGCTCGACGCTGCGGGCCGGCTTCGCCTAGTTCAGCGCGGCGCGGACGCGTGCGAGCACGGCGTGGGCGCGCTGCGCCTCCTTGTCGCCTCCGGCGCGCGCGAGCTTCTCGACCTTGGACATCTGCTTGTCGACCGCAGCGAGGTCGGCGAGCGCAAGCTCGGTGTTGATCGTCTCGATGTCACTGATCGGGTCGACCCTGCCGCCGACATGGACGACGTTCGGGTCCTCGAAACAGCGCACGACGTGGGCGATCGCGTCGGTCTCGCGGATGTTGGCGAGGAACTGGTTGCCGAGCCCCTCGCCTTTCGACGCGCCGGCGACCAGGCCGGCGATGTCGACGAACTCGACCGTCGCCGGGATCACTTTCTGCGGCTTCGCGATCGCGGTGAGCGCGGCGAGCCGCGGATCCGGCACCTCGACGATCCCGACATTCGGCTCGATCGTGCAGAACGGGTAGTTCTCGGCGGCGATGCCTGCCTTGGTGAGCGCATTGAACAGCGTCGACTTTCCCACATTGGGCAATCCGACGATCCCGCACTTGACGCTCATGTAACCGTCCCGTTGGGCGCGACGCCTGCGTCGCGCGCTCGTGTGTGCAATGCGAGCATCGCGCGCTCCATGTCCCCGCGTGCGATGTCGGGCCATGCGCCGATCGCGCGCAGGATCGCCGCGTCGATCGCGCCGCGATCCTCCGCTGCGGGCGGCTTCAGCACGTAGTCGACGACCTCGCGCTCGGGCGCCTGCGATTCGCGCGGATGCCCGATGCCCAGCCGCAGCCGCCAGAAGTCCGGATTGCCCAGCTGCGCGTCGATGTCGCGCAGGCCGTTGTGCCCGGCATGGCCCCCGCCCAGCTTGAGCTTCGCCTCGCCCGGCTTGAGGTCGAGCTCGTCGTGGACGACGAGGATCTCCCCGGGTTCGATGCCGTAGAAGCGCGCGATCGCCGCGACGGCGCGCCCGGAGCCGTTCATGAACGTCGTCGGCTTGCAGATCCGCAGCCCGCCCGTGCGCGCGACGTCCGCCGCGAACTTCGGCTCCGCCGAGAACGACGCCGAAAGCCTCGCCGCGAGCTCGTCGGCGAACCAGAATCCCGCGTTGTGCCGCGTCGCCGCGTAGCCGCGGCCAGGATTGCCCAATCCCGCGACCAGTCGGATCGGCATGGTCATCGCTCGTCAGCCGGATAACGAAAAGCCCGCGAACGCAGCGCTGGGCGAGCCGGCATCCGCTCGCGGGGCCCGGCACGGGGCGGGAGCGCATCCGCGGGGCAGTCGAGCACGGACGCTTACTTCTTCTTCTCGTCCTTGCCCGCGTCTTTCTTGTCGCCTGCTTTTTCCGTGCCCTTCGCTTCGGCCGGCTTTGCTTCCGTTGGGATGGCGGCGCCGGCGGCGCCGGCGGCAGACTCGTCCGCTGCGGCAACGGTTTCCTCGGTCTCGGCCGCGGCCTTCGGCACGACTGCGGTGGCGATGACCGGGTCTCCGGTCCTGTGCTTGACGGCAGTCACGCCGGCAGGCAGCTTGACGCCGGAAACGTGCAGTGAATGCGCGGTATCGAGGCCCGAGAGGTCGACCTCGATGAATTCAGGCAGGTCCTTCGGCAGGCAGGCGATGTCGAGCTCGGTCTTCACGTGGCTGATGATCGCGCCCTGCGTCTTGACTGCCGGCGACACGTCCGCGTTGATGAAGTGCAGCGGCACCTTCATGTGGATCTTCTTCGCCTCGTCGATGCGCTGGAAGTCGACGTGGAGCACCTCGTTGCGGAACGGATGCATCTGGACGTCGCGCAGCAGGACGCGGGTGGTCGCGCCGTCGACCTTCATCGACAGGATCGACGCGTGGAACACTTCGTTGCGCAGCGCGTGGATCAGCGCATTGTGGTCGAGCTCGATCGGCTGCGGCTTCGCGGTCCCGCCGTAGACGATGCCGGGGGTCTTGCCTCCGCGGCGCATGCGCCGCGATGCGCCGCGTCCTTCGGTCGTGCGGGCAAAGGCGGTGAATTCAATCGTGGCCATTGGTGGCGACTCCTTCCGGTTTGTCTGCGGCCTTCCGGGATCGATGCCGGTCGTCCGCCATGGTCGACGCCCGCGTGCCGGCTGGCCCGCGGAGAACGTTGAATTATAGCAGGAAACCGTACCCGAAAACCGGGACGCACCACGTTTTAAAACGTGGTGCGTCCCGGTTTTCGGGGGGTCAGTGGTGCCTGCGGGATTCGCGGAACAGGTGCCGCGCGTGCAGCACCGCCGCGTCGTCGACGTCGCGCGGACTCGGCAGGCGCGAAAGCGCCTGCTTCACCTCGCCGTGCGCGATCGCGACCTGGGGGTCGTCATGGACGTAGGTCCAGTAGTGCACGCCGAACCCCGGGTCGGGCGCTACGGCGGGCACCGCAGCCTCCGTATAAGCGGGAGGCGCTGCCACAGTCCCGGCGACGTCGGTCGCCAAACCGGGCGGCGGGGCGAGCAGGCGTTCGACTTCCGCGCGGACCGCGGCCGCATCATCGTCCCCCGGGGCCGGATCGACATCGAGGAAGATGTCGAGGTCGACGATCAGCTCGGACAACTCGCGCAGCCAGGCGAAGTGCGCATCGCTGGTCAGAAGCTTCAGCAGCTCGCCGGCACCGAGGATTGCGTGACGCTTCCGCTCGAAATCGCGGCGGGAGCGCTCCACCAGCACGCGGTGCAACGAGCGCAGGCTCGCGCCGAGACCGGCCAGGGTCTCGCGCCTGGGTTGCGCGGGCGGCGACGCAGATTCGGGGGGTGTTGCCATCGAACCCTCGCGGAACAGGACGCGCTTCCAGCACCGGCGGCTCGCGTCCTCGGTTCGAGTTTGCGCCATCCGCCTGCGGCTGGCTATGGCATCAACTGGCCGCCGTTGACCTCGAGGATCTGGCCGGTCACGAACCCGGACAGCGCGTCGGACGCAAGGTAGAGGAAAGCGCCCGCGCACTCGTCGGCGGTCCCCAGCCGGTTCATCGGGATCGCCGTCCTGAATGCTTCGAGCATCGCTGGCGTCGAATAGCGTTCGTGGAAAGGCGTCGTGATGACGCCTGGCGACACCGCGTTGACGCGGATCCCGTCCCGGACGAGTTCCTTCGCCAGGCCGCGCGTGAACGTCGACACGAAGCCCTTCGCCGACGCATAGATCACCGAGCCGGCGCCGCCGCCGTTGCGCGCCGCGATCGAGGTGACGTTGACGATGCTGCCGCGTCCGGCCCTGCGCATGTGGGGAACCGCCGCCGCGCTCGCCGCAACCAGCGAGCGGACGTTCAAGTCGACCACCGCGTCGAAGAACGCGTCGTCGACCTCGGCGATCGGCACGCGCTGGACGAGCCCGCCCGCGTTGTTGACGAGGACGTCGAGGCCTCCGTAATGCGCCGCGGCGGCATCGACGACTTCGCGCGCCTTCGCCGACGACCGCAGGTCGCCGCCGACCAGGAAGGCCTGCGCGCCGGCGAAGCGGACGTCGGCAGCCACCTCCTCGGCGCGGTTCAGGCTCGCGTTGTAATGGATCGCGACGCGACAGCCGGCGCGCGCGAAGGCGCGTGCGGCCGCCGCGCCGATACCGGTCGACGCCCCGGTGACCAGGACGGACTTGCCTGCGAGATCCGCGGCTATCGACTCGGGCATGGGGTTCCTGGCATCGGCGCTACTCGGTGAACAGCGACGACACCGATTCCTCGTTGGAGATGCGGGTCATCGTCTCGGCGAGAAGCTGCGCGCAGGAGAGCTGCCGGATCTTCGCGCAGGTCTGCGCCTCGGGCGACAGCGGTATCGTGTCGGTCACGACGATCTCGTCCATGTCGGAGTCGGCGATGCGCGGGACCGCGCCGCCCGACAGCACCGGATGCGTGCAATACGCGATGACCTTCTGCGCGCCGTGCTCCTTCAGCGCGGTCGCAGCCTTGCACAGCGTGTTCGCGGTGTCGACGATGTCGTCCATGATCACGCAGGTGCGGCCGTCGACGTCGCCGATGATGTTCATGACCTCGG
>DASYXO010000334.1:0-5573 GCA_035934825.1 Casimicrobiaceae bacterium | reverse complement strand
GGCCCGCAACATCCATCTCGACTTCGACGTCGCGTTCTCGGCCGGCGCGCGTGGTGACTTCGCATGGGCCGTGGCGCCCGGGGAGGAATCCCTGCGCAACGCGCTCGACGCCTTCATCGCGCGCCTTCGCGGCGACGGCACGCTTGCGCGGCTTGCAGACCGCTACGACGCGGCACCTGACGAGGTCGAACGCATCGATGCCGGCGTGTTCCAGGACCGCATCCGCCAGTTGCTCCCGCAATGGCACAGGACATTCGTCGAAGCACAGGCACAGAGCGGCATCGAGTGGCGCCTGCTCGCGGCGGTCGCGTACCAGGAGTCGCAGTGGGACCCGCAGGCGACCAGCGAAACCGGCGTGCGCGGGTTCATGCAGCTGACCGCGGATACCGCGCGCGGACTCGGCGTGGCCGACCGGCTCGATCCCAGGTCATCGGCAATCGGCGCGGCGCGCTACATCGCCGACCTGAAGAGCAAGCTGCCGGCCCGCATCGCCGAGCCCGATCGCACCTGGTTCGCGCTCGCCGCCTTCAACATCGGCATCGGCCACCTCGAGGATGCCCGCATCCTGGCGCAGCGCCACAAGCTCAATCCCGACCTGTGGAGCGACGTCCGTAAAATGCTCCCGCTGCTCGCCGATCCCAAGTACTACCTGGCTGCGAAGAACGGTTACGCGCGTGGCGGCATGCCGGTGGCGTTCGTCGGACGCGTGCGTGGCTACTACGACATCCTGCTGCGCACCCAGTTGGCCCAACCGCCGCTGCTGCAGGCGAGCCTTGCGCTGCGCTGAGACCGCGCGCTGCCATCCAGCCGCACTGCTTTACGGCATCCTCCTCTTCGCGTCGGCGTGCGCGCTGGCGCATGCGCAGGACAGCGTCTACATCGAGCAGCTGACGAGCCCCGAAGTGCAGTCCGCGCTCGCGGCGGGCAAGACGACAATCATCATTCCGATCGGGGGCACCGAGCAAAGCGGTCCGCACATGGTTCTCGGCAAGCACGACGTCCGCGTCGGCATCCTCGCCGGCAGGATCGCGACGGCACTCGGCAATGCGCTCGTCGCGCCGGTCATCGCCTATGTTCCTGAAGGCAGCGTCGACCCGCCGTCATCGCACATGCGCTTTGCCGGCACGATCAGCATCCCGGTCGACGTGTTCGAGCGCACGCTGGAAGCAGCCGCGCGCAGCTTCGCCGTGCACGGGTTTCGCGACATCGTGTTCATCGGCGACCATGGCGGCTACCAACGCAGCGAGGAAGCCACCGCGAAGCGCCTGAACCGCGAGTGGGCCGGCCGGGCGGTGCGCGCGCACGCGATCCTCCAGTATTACCGGACCACCGAGACCGACTACGTCCGCGCACTCGAGGCGCGCGGATTGACCCGAGCGGAGATCGGCACCCACGCGGGTGTCGCCGACACATCGCTGTCGCTGGCGCTCGACCCGACGCTGGTGCGGATGGGCGTGCTGCGCGCGGGCAAGGACTTCGACGCTGCGCACGGTGTCTATGGCGACCCGCGACGCTCGAGTGCCGAGCTCGGACAGCTCGGCGTCGATGCGATCGTGTCGCGCACCGTCGCTGCGATCCGGCAGGCGGTGTCGCGGCGCTGACGGTCCCGGCACGGCGAACGCTACAATTGCCTGCCCGGGACCGTAGCCTTCCGCGGCATCACATCAGGATCGCCCCGTGAAATCGAACGCCATGCTCGTCGCGCTGTTCCTCGCGCTTCTCCATCCACCGCTCGTCACGCCTGCAGCCGCGCAGGCCGCCAAGCCCGTGCCGCCGCGGGTCGACACGGTGCCCGGCATGCCGCCGGTCGTCGACCCGTCGAACCTGTACAGCCAGGCAGGCGCGGGGGATCTCGCCGACGCCGTCACGAACGCGCTGCCGCGCGTCTACGTCCCGAACATCCGTTCCGATGATGTCTACGTCATCGACCCCGCGACGGACAGAGTGGTCGACCGTTTCGTGGTCGGGCGCAGTCCGCAGCACGTCGTGCCGTCGTGGGACCTGTCGACGCTGTGGGTCGCCAACAACGCGGAAGGCCGCAGCGACGGCAGCCTGACCCCGATCGATCCCCGCACCGGCAAGCCGGGACCGCCGATTCCGGTCGACGACCCGTACAACATGTATTTCACGCCCGACGGGCACTCGGCGATCGTCGTCGCCGAAGCGCACAAGCGCCTGGACTTCCGCGATCCGAAGACCATGGCGCTGCAGTTCTCGCTCCCGGTTCCCGGTTGCGGCGGCGTCAACCATGCCGATTTTTCGATCGACGGTCGCTACGCGATCTTCACCTGCGAGTTTTCCAAGGGCCTCGCCAAGATCGACATGGTTGCCCACAAGGTCCTGGGTTACCTCCATCCGCCGCGAGCCGGCATGCCGCAGGACATCCGCGTGAGTCCCGACGGCAAGGTGTTCTACGTCGCCGACATGATGGCCGACGGCGTGTTCCTGATCGACGGGGATGCGTTCAAGGAGATCGGATTCATCCATACCGGCATTGGCACCCATGGCCTCTACCCCAGCCGCGATGGACGCAAGCTGTACGTCAGCAATCGTGGCTCGAACAGGATCCACGGCCCGCCGCATGGCCCGGGCAGCGTCTCGGTCATCGACTTCGCGACGCGCAAAGTCGAGCTCACCTGGCCGATCCCCGGCGGCGGCAGCCCCGACATGGGCAATGTCAGCGCCGACGGCAAGCACCTGTGGCTCTCCGGACGCTTCGACGACGTCGTCTACGACATCGACACCGCGACCGGGGCGGTGAACCAGGTTCCGGTCGGTATGGAGCCGCACGGCCTCGCAGTGTGGCCGCAGCCGGGACGCTACTCGCTGGGGCACACCGGCAACATGCGCTAGACCCCGGGCCGGACGACGCGCGCTGCGGCGACGACCTGCAGCCCGCCCATGTACGGGCGCAGCGCCGCCGGGACCTCGATCGCGCCGTCGGCGCGCTGGTAGTTCTCCATCACTGCCACCAGAGTCCTGCCCACCGCCAGTCCCGAGCCGTTCAGCGTGTGCACCAACTCGGGCTTGCCTTGGGGATTGCGATAGCGTGCCTGCATGCGGCGCGCCTGGAAGGCTTCGCAGTTCGAGCACGACGAGATCTCGCGATAGGCCCGCTGCCCGGGCAGCCACACCTCGAGGTCGTAGGTCTTGGCCGCCGCGAAACCGATGTCGCCCGTGCACAGCGCGACGACGCGGTAGGGAAGCTCGAGCTTCTTCAGGATCGCCTCGGCATGACCGGTCATCGCCTCCAGTGCGGCGTACGAATCCTCGGGGCGCACGATCTGCACCATCTCGACCTTGTCGAACTGGTGCTGGCGGATCATGCCGCGCGTGTCCTTGCCGTAACTCCCGGCCTCGGAGCGGAAGCATGGCGTGTGTGCGGTCAGCCTGATCGGCAACGCTTCCGCAGCGAGGATCCTGTCGCGCACCGAGTTGGTCAGCGTGATCTCGGAGGTCGAGATCAGGTACAGCTTCTCATCCGGATCGTCGCCGTGCGCGGGGCCGCCCTTCCTGACGGCGAACATGTCGGCCTCGAACTTGGGCAACTGTGTCGTGCCCACCAACGTCTGCGCGTTGACGATGTAGGGCGTGTAGCACTCGGTGTAGCCATGCTCGCGCGTGTGCGTGTCGAGCATCAGCTGCGCCAGTGCACGATGCATGCGCGCGAGATCGCCGCGCAGGAACGTGAAGCGGGCGCCCGAGAGCTTCACGGCGGTCTCGAAATCGAGCATCCCCAACGCCTCGCCGAGGTGGGTGTGGTCGCGGACCGCGAAGTCGAACGCTCGCGGCGTCCCGACGCGCCGGACCTCGACATTTTCATCGGCCGAGCGTCCTACCGGCGTCGACGCATGGGTGACGTTCGGAAGCTCGAGCAGGAAGTCGCGAAGCTTCGCCTGGACGCTGTCGAGCTCGCGCTCGAGCTGCTTCAGCGCATCGCCGAGGCCCGCGACTTCTGCCAGGACCGGCGCCGGGTCCGGGCCGCTGCCCTTGGCGACGCCAACCTGTTTCGAAAGGGCATTGCGCTTCGATTGCAGGTCCTGGGTCCGGATCTGGATGCTCTTGCGCTCGGCTTCGAGGGTCCCGAAGCCGGCGGTATCCAGTGCAACGCCGCGCTTGGCCAGCGCCGCCGCGACGCCAGAGAGATCGTTGCGCAATTGGTTGATATCGAGCATCGCTCGATGTTAGCAGATGGGCACGCCGTGCTCGCCCCGGGCCGCCCCTCCGTCGCGTCCTGCCGGAGCACCTACCCGTCCCCGGTCGCGCCGCGCTTGCCGCCGGCCGCCCGGTCGCGCTTGCGCAGTTCCTGCAGGCGCTCGCGGATCTTCGCTTCCAGGCCCCGTTCGGTCGGCTCGTAGAACGTCAGGTCCGGCATGTCGTCGGGCAGGTACCGTTCGCCGGCGGCGTACGCATCGGCCTCGTCATGGGCGTAGCGATAGCCCTTGCCGTAGCCCAGGCCCCGCATCAACGCGGTCGGGGCGTTGCGCAACCGCAGCGGCACCGGACGCGAACCGTCGTCGGCGATGAACGCCCGCGCCGCACCGTAGGCAGCGTAGACGGCATTGCTCTTCGCCGTGCATGCGAGGTAGAGCACGCACTGGGCGAGCGCCAGCTCGCCTTCGGGCGAGCCGAGGCGCTCGTAAGTCGCCACCGCATCGATGGCGAGGGTCAGTGCCCGCGGATCCGCGAGCCCCACGTCCTCGCTCGCCATGCGGATCAGCCGCCGGCCGACATAGAGCGGGTCGGCGCCGCCGTCGAGCATCCGGCACATCCAATACAGCGCGGCGTCGGGATCGGACCCGCGCACCGCCTTGTGCAGCGCGGAGATCTGGTCGTAGAAAGCTTCACCGCCCTTGTCGAAGCGCCGCAGGCTGCGTGCGATCGTCGCCTCGAAGAACGCGACGTCGAGCGTGCTGCGCTTCGCCTCGCCCGCCGCCGTCGCGAGCTGCTCGAGCAGGTTCAGCAAGCGGCGCGCGTCGCCGTCGGCATAGCCGATCAGCGCATCGCGTGCCGCCGCGTCGACCGCGACTTGCGGCATCGCCTGCGCTTGGGCCCGATCGAACAGGGTGCCGAGCTCGTCGGGTGACAGCGGGGTCAGCACGTACACGGCGGCACGCGACAGCAGCGCGCTGTTGACCTCGAACGAGGGATTCTCGGTGGTCGCGCCGATGAACGTGAGCAGGCCTCGCTCGACGAACGGCAGGAACGCGTCCTGCTGCGTCTTGTTGAAGCGGTGCACTTCGTCGACGAAGAGGATGGTCGCGCGTCCGGTCTGCGCGCGTACTGCTTCGGCGCGCGCCACCGCGTCGCGGATTTCCTTGACACCGGACAGCACGGCCGACAGCGCGACGAAATCGGCGTCGAAAGCATTCGCCATCAGGCGCGCAAGCGTCGTCTTGCCGACGCCGGGAGGACCCCACAGGATCATCGAATGCGGCTTGCCGGAGGCGAACGCGACTGCCAGTGGCTTGCCCGGCGCGAGCAGGTGCCGCTGGCCGACGACGTCGGCGATGGTCTCCGGCCGCAGGCGCGCGGCCAGGGGCGCGAGCGCTGCGGCGCTCGCCTCGGATCCA
>DASYXO010000327.1:0-1742 GCA_035934825.1 Casimicrobiaceae bacterium | reverse complement strand
TCGATGGCGCGCAGCACCCGATCGGGAACGTTGGTCGGACCTGGAATCTGCAGGAAATGCCGTCCGGAAGGATGGTCGTCGTAGCGCCTCATGGGCATCGCCGCCGGCCGACGCCGGGCGGCGTCTGACAGATTGGCAGAGCGATCAGTGGTGATGGTCGTGCGCGCCGTGCACGTGGCCGTGCGTGAGCTCCTCCGGGGTCGCCGGACGGATGTCGAGTACCCTGCAATCGAAGCGCAGTCGCTGGCCGGCGAGCTCGTGGTTGCCGTCGAGCACCGCCTTGCCGTCGGCGATGCTGGTGACGCGCCAGACGACCTCGTGCCCGTCCTGCTCGGCGACCAGATGGCCGCCGACGGCGATCTCGGGCGGGAGCTGGTCTAGCGACTCGATGCGCATCAGCTCGGCATCGTAATCCCCGAAAGCATCGTCGGGCTCGAGCGTGACCGATACGCTGTCACCGACGCGCTTGTTGCCGAGGGCTTCCTCGACCTTGGGAAAGATACCCGAGTGCCCGCCGTGCAGGTAGGCGATCGGCTCGTCCGCTTCCTCGATCAACCGGTTGTTCGAATCGAAGAGCTGAAAGGTGATGGTGACGACGGTGTTCGCGAATACGTTCATTTGGCCCCGTGGGTGGCGTCCTGCATCGCGGTGGTGACAGTCGGCGCGCCGCGGCTCGGCGACGGCAAGATCCCGAGAGGGCGCAAGGCGAAGGCGGCGGCCGGGGGATTGTACCGCCCCGGAGCCGCTGCCCCGCCTGCGCGGCATCGCTATACTCGGTGCATGTCCGGCGCACCGTCGAAGCACCTGCTGGGAGGGCTGTCCGCGGCCGCAGTCCTCGCCCGCTACTGGCACAAGAGGGCGCGGCTGGTCCGCGGGGCGGTGCCGGATTTCGCGGGCCTGTTCACTCGCGAGGAGCTGTACGCGCTGGCGATGCGCGACGACGTCGAATCGCGGCTCGTCCAGTCCGAGCGCGGGCGCTACACGCTGGACCACGGCCCGTTTCGCAAGGCCGACCTGCGACGGCTTCCCGCGCGACGCTGGACGCTGCTGGTGTCTGGCGTGAATCGCGCGAGCGATGCGGCCGACGCGCTGCTGCGGCGCTTCTCGTTCCTGCCCTACGCACGGCTCGACGACCTGATGGTGAGCTACGCCGCGCCGGGGGGCGGGGTCGGACCGCATTTCGATTCCTACGACGTGTTCCTGCTGCAGGGGAGCGGCCGGCGCCGCTGGCGCTACGGGCGGCCGCGTGACCTGTCGCTGCGCCCGGACCTGCCACTGCGGATCCTGCGCCGTTTCACCCCGGCGGAGGATGCGACGCTTCAACCCGGCGACATGCTGTACCTGCCGCCCGACCATGCGCACGACGGAGTCGCCGTCGACGCCTGCATGACCTATTCGATCGGCTTTCGCGCCCCGCGCTACCAGGAGTTCGCCGAGGCGTTCCTCGACCATCTGCGCGACACCTTGGACCTGGCGGGCCGCTACGCCGATCCCGATCTGCGACCCGCCAGGGGGTCAGCGCGCATCGACCCGACAATGCAGCGGCGCATCGCGCAGGCCCTGTCCAGGATCCGCTTCGATGCGACGACGATCGCGCGGTTTCTCGGTTGCTACCTGACCGAGCCCGGTCCCGGTGTCGTGTTCCCGGCTCCGGTTGCGCTGTCGAGGAGCGCGTTCGAGCGCGGGATCGCCCGCGACGGGATTGCACTCGACCGCCGCACGCAACTGCTCTACGATAATGT
>DASYXO010000319.1:0-6389 GCA_035934825.1 Casimicrobiaceae bacterium | reverse complement strand
GTGGTCGACCGCGCGGGTCGGAGTCTTGCATCGGCACTGTGCGCGCTCGCCTTGCTATGCGCGCCCGCCGCGCATGCCCAGGCACAAGCGGAAGCACAAGCGCAAGCACAAGAACAAGCGCAAGGACGAGCCTGGCTGATCGTCCCGGCGGTCGGGCTCGAGTCGACGCTGACCGACAACGTCAACCTGGCGCCGTCGGACCAGCGGCGATCGGATTGGGTCAACCAGATCACGCCCGCGCTCACCTTCAGCGGCAGCGGCGCGCACACCAAACTTGCCGGAAGCGTCTCGGCGCCGATGATTCTCTATTTGCGGACGTCGAGCAGAAACTACGTCGCGCCCGAGGCGAACATCGACGGCACGCTCGAGGCGATCGACAAGTTCCTGTTCGTCGATACGTCGGTCCGTGTCTCGCAGCAATATCTCGACCCTTTCGGCGCGCAGCCGAACGAGCTCGCCAGCGTGACCCAGAACCGCTACACGGCGCAGGCGTACACGGTGAGCCCCTACATCAAGGGAAAGGCGCCAGGCGGCGTCGATTACGAGCTGCGCCAGTCCGACATCTGGTCGAACGCCACCGGGATATCGACCGGGACGGGGTCGAACCGCAGCTATACCGACGGGGTGACGGCCCATGTTGCGCAGGCGCCGAGGCCCGGAGGCTGGAAGCTCGAATACGAGCGTTCGGACATCCACTTCACCGGCCAGGGAACGGTGTCTGGCCAGGACCGGGAAACCACCGAGGTCGCCCGCGTCAACGTCGACTACAAGCCCGACCCGACGTTGCTGGCGTCGCTGATCGGAGGATACGAAGACAACCACTTCTTCGACGTGCGCGAGCGCGGTGCAGTCTATGGCGCCAGCGCCGAATGGCGCCCGACCGACCGCATGACCGTGAAGGCGCGCGGCGAGCATCGATTCTTTGGAGCGGGGTATTCGTTGTCGTTCGACAACCATACGCCGCATACCGTGTGGTCGCTGCTGGCCTCGCGCGACATTTCGAGCTACCCGCAGCAACTCGCCAGCCTGAGCGGCGGCGGGGATGTCCGCGCGATGCTCGATTCCCTGTTGGCGCCGGAAGTGCCGGACCCCACCCAGCGCCAGGCGCTGGTCGACCAAACCATTCGCGACCGGGGCCTTCCGCTGACACTTTCCGGACCCCTCGCGCTGTACGCGCAGCAGGTCACGCTCCTCGAGTCAGAGTCGGCGAGCTTCGGGATACTCGGTGCGCGCAACAGCATCTTTCTGAGGGCTTACCGTTCGCGCAGCCAGCCGGTGGCGGGCTCGCTCATCGATTCGCTGTCGACGCTGCTGCAGCGGCTCATCGACAACACGCAGGTCGGCACTTCCGTGACCTGGACGCACCAGCTTGCACCCAGCCTGAGACTCGGCGTTGACGGCGGCTGGTTGCGGACGACCGCCAATACCGGGGCCGGTGGGGCGACCCGCCTCTACACACTGGGCACGACGCTTTCGACCCCGTTGTCGGCGCGCACGACCCTCTCGGGCGGCCTGCGCTACCAGGATTCGACGTCCAGCATCACGACCAGCTACCGCGAATTCGCGGTCTTCGTCGGCCTGGACCATCGGTTCCGCTGACACCCGGCATGTACGAAGATTTCTACGGCCTGGCCGGCAAGCCGTTCCAGCTCAATCCCGATCCGGCGTTCTTCTACGGCAGCCGCGGCCACAAGCGGGCGTTTGCGTATCTGCAGTACGGCCTGTACCAGAGCGAGGGCTTCATCGTCATCACCGGCGAGATCGGCGCCGGCAAGACGACGATCGTGCGCAATCTGTTCGAGCACCTCGATCGCGATCGTTTGGTCGCAGCGCAGCTCGTCAGTACCCAGCTCGATGCCGACGACATGCTGCGCGCCGTGGCGGTGGCTTTCGGCCTGTCGATCAAGTCGATGGACAAGGCGTCGCTGCTCGCCTCGCTCGAGGCATTCCTGTGCCAGGTCGCCATCGACCGGAAGCGCGCGCTGCTGGTTGTCGACGAGGCGCAGAACTTGACGCCGCGCGCGATCGAGGAGCTGCGGATGCTGTCGAACTTCCAGCTCGGCGATCAAGCCCTGCTGCAGAGCTTCCTGATCGGGCAGCCCGAGTTGCGCGGCATGATGCAGGGTCCGCAGATGCAGCAACTGCGCCAGCGCGTGATCGCGTCCTACCACCTGGGACCGATGGACCGCGCCGAAACTCAGGCCTACGTCGAGCACCGGCTGGCCCATGTCGGGTGGAAAGGCGACCCGCGCTTCGCGCCCGCGGCTTTCGACTTGATCCACCTGGCGAGCGGCGGCATTCCACGGCGCATCAACACCCTGTGCAATCGCCTGCTGCTGGCGGGTTTCCTGGGCGAGAAGCACGCGTTCGACGTGGCCGATGTCCAGGCGATCGTCCGCGAGATCCGCGACGAGCTGGGACCCGAGGCGTCGCTGGTCACCGTGCCGGCAGCTTCGGAGCCGTCGACGACGGGGGTGGCGGGCGAGGCGCCTGAGGGTGCGGCGGGAAGTGCGACGACGGGCGCCGCCAAGGCGCCGCCCGTGGCCGTCACCGGCACTGCGCGCGAGGGCGCGGACCCGGAAGTAGGCGACCCACAAACCGTGACGGCCCACCTGCGCGAAATCGAAGCGCGGCTCGATCGCCTCGAGAAATCGATCGGGCGCGCGATCGGCCTGCTGCAGCGCTTGCTGCACCCCGAGCGCGTGGGCAAGCCCGGCGCGCCGATGGGGCGATGATGGGCGAGATCCTGCGGCCGGGAGGCCCGATCGTGTGCGTGGTCGGGGCGCGGCCCAACTACATGAAGGTGGCACCGCTGATTCGTGCCTTCGGGACGCAGCCGGGATTGCCCGGGGTCGTGCTCGTGCACACCGGCCAGCATTACGACATCGCGATGAACGAGCGGCTGTTCGCCGATCTCGAGCTTCCGGCCCCCGACCTCAATCTCGAAGTCGGATCGGGGAGCCACGCGGTGCAGACCGCCGAGGTGATGCGTCGCTTCGAGCCGGTGGTCGACGACCTCAAGCCGAGCTGCGTGATCGTGGTCGGCGACGTCAACTCGACGCTCGCCTGCAGCCTCGTCGCCGTGAAGAAGCGCATCCCGGTCGTCCATGTCGAGGCAGGCCTGCGCAGCTTCGACCGCGACATGCCCGAAGAGATCAACCGCATCCTGACCGACCAGATCGCCGACATCCTCTACACGACCGAGCGCGAGGCCGCCGACAACCTGATGCGCGAAGGCGTGGGCGGCGATCGCGTGGCATTCGTCGGCAACGTGATGATCGACTCGCTGCTGCAGCACCGCGCGCGAGCCGTGGCGCCTGGGCAAACGCTGATGCGCGCCAACATCGATCCGGCCACGTTCCTCGGGGCCGAGGGCTACGGGGTGGTTACGCTGCACCGCCCGTCGAACGTCGACAGCCCCGATGCTCTGGGCGAGGCCCTTGCCGTGCTTCGCGATGTCGCCGTGCGTGTCCCGCTGCTGTGGCCGATGCATCCGCGCGCGCGTGCGAACGTCAAGCGCTTCGGTTTCGGGCCGGAGATTGCGAGCGCGCGGATCGCGCTGCTCGAGCCGCAGGGCTACCTCGAGATGCTGGGGCTGATGGCAAGCGCGCGACTGGTGCTGACCGACTCGGGCGGCATGCAGGAGGAGACCACCGCGCTGGCGGTGCCCTGCCTGACGATGCGCGAGAACACGGAGCGGCCGCTCACCGTCACCCAGGGAACCAACACGCTCGTAGGACGCGACCGCCCGCGCATCGTCGCCTGCGTCGATGAGATCCTCGCCGGCGGCGGCAAGCGCGGACGGGTACCCGAGTTGTGGGATGGCCGGGCCGCCGAGCGAATTGCAGCGCATCTTCAAGCCTGGCTCGCGTTGCGGCTCGCGCCCGTCGGGCAGCGTGCGACATGAGCAGCGTCGCTGCGCCGTCGCCGATCGCCCGGGCGCGTGCGTCAGCGGCGACGATCGTCAACGCATTGACGATCGACGTCGAGGATTATTTCCAGGTTTCCGCGTTCGCGCCCCACATCGAGCGCAACGCCTGGGACGCGATGGAATGCCGTGTCGAGCGCAACATGGAGCGCATCCTGGGGCTGCTTGCCGATGCGGACGCGCGAGCCACGTTCTTCACGCTGGGATGGATCGCCGAGCGTTATCCCCACCTGATGCGCACGATCGCCGACGCGGGCCATGAGCTCGCGAGCCACGGCTTCGAGCACCATCGCGCCAGCGAGCAGAACCGCGACGAGTTCCTGGCCGACATCCGGCTCGCCAAGGCGATCCTCGAGGACGTCGCAGGTCGCGAGGTGCGCGGTTACCGTGCTCCCAGCTTCTCGATCGGCAAGTCGAACCCCTGGGCCTTCGACGCGATCGCCGAGGCCGGGTACCGCTACAGCTCGAGCCTGTATCCGATCCGCCACGACCATTACGGTGTCCCCGACGCGCCGCGTTTTGCGCATACGGTGCGTCCCGAGCTGCTGGAGATCCCGATCGCGACGGTTCGCCTGTTCCAGTCCAACTGGCCGGCCGGCGGTGGTGGCTACTTCCGGCTGCTCCCTTATGCCGTGTCGCGCTGGTCGATCCGGCGCATCAACGCCCATGACCGGCAGCCGGCAATGTTCTATTTCCACCCCTGGGAGCTCGATCCCGAGCAACCGCGCGTGCCGGGGCCTGGGGCGAAGGCTCGCTTTCGCCATTACCTGAATCTGCGCCGCATGGCGCCGCGCCTGACCCGCCTGTTTCGCGATTTTCGCTGGGACCGTGCCGATCGGGTATTCCTCGATACGGCGCCGTGATGGAGGCCACCGCCGAAGCCGCGGTCGGCAGTGCGCACACGACTCCGATAGCGGTGCGCGTCAGGCCCTTTGCCACTGGTGACGAGGGGCGCTGGGACGCTTTTGTCGACGCCTGCGCCTCGGCGACATTTTTCCATCGCGCGGGCTGGCGCGACATCCTCGAGAACGTTTTCCGGCACCGCTGTCATTACCTGATCGCCGGGCGGGGCGACGAGATCTGCGGCGTGCTGCCGCTCAGCGAAGTCAGGAGCCGCTTCTTCGGTCACGCGCTGGTGTCGCTGCCGTTCTGCGTCTACGGCGGACCCGCCGCGAACGAACGCGTAGCGGAGAACGCGCTGATCGACGCTGCCGTCGAGCTGGCACGTTCGTTGCGCGTCGATCATCTCGAGCTTAGGAACCGCGAATCCAAGCGCCCTGATTGGCCCCGCCAGGATCTTTACGTGACCTTTCGCAGGACACTCGCGCCCGATGTCGAGGCGAACATGCAAGCCATTCCGCGCAAGCAGCGCGCGATGGTCCGCAAAGGCATTGCGCGGGGATTGCGCAGCGAAATCGATCCTGCGCCCGAGCGCTTTTTCGAGCTTTACGCCGACAACATGCACCGGCACGGCTCGCCGGCACTGGCGCGGCGGTATTTCGAGCGGCTGTGCGCCATTTTCGGCGAGGCCTGTGAGTTCATGACGGTGACCACGGCGGAGGGCAGGCCGGTGAGCAGCGTCCTGTCGTTCTACTTCCGAGACGAAGTGCTGCCGTACTACGCGGGCGACACCGAGGAGGCGCGCGAGCTCGCCGCCAACGACTTCAAGTACTGGGCGCTGATGCGCCGCGCCTGCGAGCGTGGGTTGCGGACCTTCGATTACGGACGCAGCAAGCGCGGCACCGGTTCGTTCGACTTCAAGATGAACTGGGGCTTCGAGCCGTCGCCGCTCGCGTACGAGTTCCAGCTTCTGCGTCGCGACAGCGTGCCGCAGAATAACCCGCTCAACCCGAAATACCGCGCCCTGATCGCAACCTGGCGACACCTTCCACGCGCGGTCGTCGACGTCGTCGGCCCACTGGTCGCTCGTAACCTCGGATGAGGCCCCACCGGTGAAGCGCGAACCCATGCCCACGGTTGGATCCGGATCGATCGGGGCGACAGTCGCGGCCACCCGCCAGCGAGCGGGTGGACCGACCGCCGAAACGCCCGGTGAAACGACTGCTACGGCGCCGGGCTGGCGCATCGCCCTGCCTGCGCTGGTTGCCGTTCTCGTCCTCATCGTCGCCGCTTATTACGATACCGCCGCGGGCATGGTCGCCATCTGGGCGCGCTCGGAGACGTTCGCGCATGGTTTCGTGGTCTTACCGATCTCGCTGTGGCTGATCTGGCGCATCCGCGATCGCCTGCGCCCGCTCGAGCCGCGCCCGTCGTGGCTCGTACTGCCCCTGATCGCCGCCGCGGGGTTTGGCTGGCTGCTGGGGAACGTGGGTGCCGTCAACGCGGTGTCGCAATTCGCCTTCGTTTCGATGCTGGTGTTGGCCGTCCCGGCGGTGCTGGGACTGCGCGTCACCCGCGCGATGCTGTTCCCGCTCGGTTTCCTGTTCTTCGCAGTGCCGAT
>DASYXO010000275.1:0-5416 GCA_035934825.1 Casimicrobiaceae bacterium | reverse complement strand
CGGCACCAGCTCGAGCTTGACGCCGAGGCGCTTGGCGACGTCGGCGGCGAGATCGGGCTCCAGGCCGACGATCTTGCCGGACGGGTCGAGATACCCGAACGGCCGATAGTCGGCCTTGGTCCCGACGACGAGTACGCCTTTGGACTTGATGTCCTGCAGGACGTCCGCGCTGGCCGCGCGCGCGCCGAACACGCCGAGCAGCAGCATCGATGCGGCGACTGCGAGCAATTTCTTGATCATGTTGTACTCCTGGAATCGTTGGGGGATCCGATGCCCGAACCCGGATACTCGACCGGGCGACCGGACATAATTGTGCCCGAATGTGCGATGCTTGTTGACATTCCGGAAGTGCCACGGCGGTCGCGCCGGCCGGCGCGGCCGCCTCAGCCCGCCGCGGCACCTCCTGCCGACGACGGCGCGACCGGCGGTGCGACAGGTGGCACGACTGCATGCGTCGCCGTCGGGGGCCGCCTCGCCATCGCGCCCTTCATCTCGGTCAAGGCCTGGTCGAAGATGGTCATCGCCAGATCGATGTCCTCGCGCTCGACCGTCAGCGGCGGGGCGATGCGCCAGACCGAGCCACGCTCGGGGCGCCGGCGGATGTTCATGCTGAGGCCGAGCTCCAGGCAGCGCCGGGTCGTCAGCGCGCCGAGCTCGTGATGGGGCTCGCGCCGCTGGCGATCCTTCACGAGCTCGACGCCTCTCAGCAGCCCCAGGCCGCGCAGGTCGCCGATCTCCTCGTGCCGGCTTTGCAGCGCGGCGAGCCCGGCGGCGAGGTAGTCGCCCATTTCGAGGCTGCGCGCAAGCAGCTGCTCGCGCTCGATCGTCTCCAGCACCGCAAGGCCCACGGTCGCCGGCAGCGGGTCCGAAACGTGCGAGGTGTAGAACGCGAAGCCCCGGCGATGGCAGGTTTCCTCGATCGCGTCGCTGGTGACGACCCCGGCGAGCACGATGCCGCCGCCGAGCGTCTTCGATACCGTCAGGATGTCGGGGGTGACGTCGAGCCGCGATGCCGCGAACCAGTGGCCCAGGCGGCCGAATGCGGTCTGTGCCTCGTCGAAGATCAGCAGCATGCCGCGCTTTCGCGCTTCCTCGCGCAAGGCGTCGAAATAGCCGTCGGGAGGCACGACCACGCCGCCGGCGCTGATCACGGGCTCGGCGATGACGGCCGCGCGCGCGCCGGTCGACTGCATGTCGTAGAGCTCGAATCCGACCCTCATGCAGGTCCGGTCGCAGGCGTCCCGGCAGTGCCTGACCGGGCACCGGTAGGCATTGGGCTCGGGAAGGACGAAGGTTCCCGGCATTGCCGGTCCGTAGCCCTTGCGGTCGCTCGCGAAGGAAACCGAGCCCGCGCCGCCGGTGACGCCGTGCCACGAGCCCCCCAGGCCGACCACCTCGAAGCCGCCGGTGCACAGCTTCGCCATCTTGATCGCCGCCTCGTTGCTTTCGCTCCCCGTGCTCAGGAACAGGGATTTGCGCAGCGGCGCGGGGACGATGCGCGCGATGGCTTCGGCCAGCTGCACGACGCTGCGCGGGATCATCCCCGAGAATAGGTGCAGCGCCGTGTCGCAGCTCCGCTTGATCGCGGCGACGATGTTCGGATGATTGTGGCCGACGGTCGCGCACATCTGCCCCGACGTGAAATCCAGGATCTTCCTGCCCGCCGCGTCCCATACGTAGCATCCCCGGGCCTTCTCGACGATCTCCGGATAGGTGTCGCCGCCGTAGCGGATCAGGTGCTCGCGGAAGTCCGCGGCGGCTTCGTGCCCGGGCATGGTCATGGCTCGCTCCAGAGGAGGATCGCTCGTCATCCGGCGGCCGACGCGGAGGCGCGACGGCCGGGGACGTCGAGGATTCTCGCATCATGCCCTGTCGCCGCGAGGAAGCGCTCGAGTTGCGCGTGCGGAATCACCATCGTCGCGCAATTGACCAGCGGATGCGCGTGCACTGCGTCGGCGGCCCAGAGCCGGCGGTCGATGACGAACTCGACGGCATGCGCCGCGTCGTTGACCAGCGCGAGCAGGCTCACCGATCCGGGCGTGACGCCCAGGTGCTTCAGCAGGCGTTCCGGCGACGCGAAGCCGAGCCGCCCGGCACCGAGCTGCGCACCCAGCGCCTCGAGGTCGACCGGGCGGTCGTGCGCGACGGTGACCAGGAAGTGCCGGGTGCCCTTCCTGTCGCGCAGGAACAGGTTCTTGGTCCTGGCGCCGGGTAGCGGCGGCACCAGCCGCTCGGATTCCTCGACCGTCATCACAGCGGGATGCTCGACGCGAATCCCCTGGATACCATGCAGCGCGAGAAAACCCTCGAGTTCCATCCGTGCCTACGGGTTCGAAAAAACGGCAACTTTAGCGCATCGGGCGCCGCGGCCCAGGCATGAACGACCGGCAGCGGAAGCGCAACGGACACGATCGCGGCGCAGCGCCGGCCGTTGCAATTGACCGAGCTCACGCGGATCGGAGGCAGCATGGGCGGGCTCGCCGCACCGGGATGATGCAGATCAAACCCGCAAGACGGCCCCAGTCCTACCATGATCAACTGGCGTCGCGTTGGCTGGGCGCAGGATCGCGACGTACTGCACGTACTGCAGTATCCATCGGGCTGCGGCGGTCAATCTAAAGTCAGGCACGGAAAGTCGTCGATGCGTCGAGCCACAACCCTCGCGACCAAGTTCGTCATCGGCGGGGGCACGCTGCTCGCGCTCGCGATGGTTTCGATCGGACTGACGCTGTGGGTGACCTGGCAGCTCGAGGGCGGCGCCGCGGCAGTCAACGAGGCCGGTCGCATGCGCATGCAGGCCTGGCGCCTGGCCGCCACGCAACGCGGTGCGCCACCTATCGTCGCGCAACCGCTGCTGCGGCGCATGGACGACACCCTTGCGCTGCTCGGCGCCGGTGATCCATCGCGGCCACTGTTCGTCCCGTGGAGCGACGAGGTCCGCTCCCGCTTCGACGCCGTGCAACAGGAGTGGGAGGCGCTGCGCGCGGCGTGGACGACGCCCGCCGCGGCGGCGCAGGTCACCCCGCGGACGGAGGCTTTCGTCGACGCCGTCGACCAATTGGTATCGGCGGTCGAGCGTCGGCTCTCGCACTGGACAGCGATCCTCAACCTCATCCAGATGGCGATGATGGCGCTGGCCATCGCCAGCGCCGTGGTGTCGCTCTACGTCGGCTACCTGTTCGTGCTGGATCCCGTCGCACGGCTCAAAGCCGGCCTCGCGAGTATCGCCAAGGGCGACCTCGCAGCGCGCATTCCCGTGACGTCGCGCGACGAGTTCGGGGAGCTCACCGAAGGCTTCAACCGCATGGCCCAGACACTTGCATCGCTGTACCACAACCTCGAGGACAAGGTACGCGGCAAGACTGCGAGCCTGGAAATCGAGCGCCAGCGGCTTTCGGCGCTCTACGAGGTCAGCGGCCTGCTTTCGCGCGCCGGGTCGCTCGACGAGCTGGCCCGCGGGTTTGCGCGCAAGCTGCGCACGATCGCCCAAGCCGACGCCGTCGCGATACGCTGGTCCGACGAGACCAACTCGCGCTACCTGCTGATCGCAGGCGATTGCCTGCCGGAGACGATGGCCGAGGACGAGAGCTGCCTGCTCGCCGGACCCTGCGTCTGCGGCCAGGTGCAGGGGCGCGCCCTCACCCGCGTGATCCCTATCCACCCGGCGGCTCCGGCGCCGCTCGGGCATTGCGCAAAGGCCGGCTACGAGACGCTGGTGAGCGTGCCGATCACCCATCAGCAACGCGTCCTCGGCGAGGTCGATATCTTCCATCGGGGCAGACGTGCCGTCTCCGAGGACGAACGCAATCTGCTCGAAACGCTCGCAAGCCATCTCGCAAGCGGGATGGAGAGCCTTCGCGCGAGTGCGCTGGAGCGCGAGGCGGCCGTGGCCGAGGAGCGCAGCCTGCTCGCCCGCGAGCTCCACGACTCGATCGCGCAGTCGCTCGCCTTTCTGAAGATCCAGGTAACGCTCCTGCGCGAAGCGATGAAGCGCCAGGACATGACGGCCACGGAGCAGACGCTCGGCGAAATCGATGCGGGCCTGCGCGAGAGCACCGGCGACGTCCGCGAGCTGCTCGTCCATTTCCGCACCCGCACCAACGCCGAGGACATTGAACCCGCATTGAGGACGACGTTGCGCAAGTTCGAGCACCAGACCGGTCTCGCCACCCATTTCAACACCGGGGGCCATGGAATGCCTCTCGACCCCGACCGGCAGGTGCAGGTGCTGCACGTCATCCAGGAAGCCCTTTCCAACGTGCGCAAGCACGCCGGTGCGCACCAGGTGTGGCTCGACGTGCAGCAGACCCCGCAATGGTGCTTCATCGTGCGCGACGACGGCCAAGGTTTCGCTGCCTGCGACGAGGTCGACGAGACGCACGTCGGGTTGCGCATCATGCGCGAGCGAGCTGCGCGCATCGGTGCGCAGGTCGAGGTTAGGTCGGTCCCCGGTGGGGGGACCTCGATCGTTCTGGCCGTGCCGTCGAGCACGACTGCCATGCCGCGACGCGAATTCGAGTCGGCGTGAGGACCGTGGGCCCTTCAGTGTCAGCGATCCGCATCCTGGTCGTTGACGACCATACGCTTTTTCGCCGCGGCTTGATTGCGCTGCTGCGGCAAGACAGCCGGTTCGCGGTGGTCGGCGAGGCGGGCGACGCGAGCGAGGCACAGCGACGCGCGCAGGAACTCGGGCCAGACGTGATCCTGCTCGACAACCACTTGCCCGGCGTGGCCGGGGTCGCCGCACTGCCGGGCCTGAAGGAAGCAGCGCCTGCGGCGCGCGTGCTGATGCTGACGATGAGCGAGGACGAGGGCAACCTCGCTGCCGCACTTCGCGCCGGCGCCCACGGTTACCTGCTGAAGTCGGTGGACAGCGAGGGCCTCGCGCAGGCGATCGAGCGCGCGATGCAGGGCGAATCGGTCGTCAGTCCCGAAATGACGGGCAAGCTCGTCAGCGCCTTCCAGCAGGCCAGCGCACGCCCTGCTGCGGATGAGATGCCAGCACCGCCCACGGCGAGCGACCCGATCCGGTCGCTGTCGCCGCGGGAACGCGAGATCCTGCAGCACATCGCGCGCGGCGCGAGCAACAAGGAGATCGCGCGAGCGCTGGCCATCGCCGAGACGACGGTCAAGATTCACGTTCAGCACATCCTGCGCAAGCTCGACCTCAATTCGCGCGTACAGGCCGCCGTCTACGCCGCCGGCCGCAACGGCTGGAAACCGGAGTAAGGGAGACTGGAGTCAGCAGAAATTGGGGTCAGAGCCGTAATCAGAAATTGGGGTCAGAGCCGTAATGATTCCCTTGGAATGCGTATCGACTCGAGCGAACGCGCAAGGGAATCATTACGGCTCTGACCCCAATTTCTGCTGACCCCAATTTCTGATTACGGCTCTGACCCCAATTTCCCGTAGTCCT
>DASYXO010000261.1:0-4961 GCA_035934825.1 Casimicrobiaceae bacterium | reverse complement strand
GACAAGTCGCGCGACGTCTACTGCGACGTTTCCAACGGCGCCGACGACCTGGCCGCGGCGACCGATTACCTGCGCCAGGCGCGCGGCATCGAAAGCGTGATGGCCTACGGCATCTCGTCGGGCGCGTTGCGTGCCGCGCTTTTCGCGCAGCGGCACCCCGCCCGCGTGTCGCGGCTGGCGCTGGACGCGTTCGTCTGGACCGGCGAAGGCGCGCCGACGCTCGAGCAGCGCCGAAAGAAGCTGCCCGAGTTCGTCGCGAAAAAGCGGAGGCCGATCGATCGCGCTTTCGTCCACTCGATCTTCGAGCGAGACCATCCGGAATGCGCCGAGCGGCGCGTCGTCGACGCGTTTGCCGACGCGATCCTTGCGCTCGACGACTCGATGCCCAACGGCACCTACATCGACATGTGCTCGAAGCTGCCGCTCGTCGATCCGGCGTTGATCACGATGCCTACCGTCGTGCTGCGCGGGCAGTACGACGGCATCGCGGCGTTCGACGACCTGATCGAGTTCTTCAAGCGGTTGCCCAGCCCCGACAAGCAGTTCTCGGTGATGGCGGGCATCTCGCA
This sequence comes from Casimicrobiaceae bacterium, assembly GCA_035934825.1. Classification (GTDB taxonomy): domain Bacteria; phylum Pseudomonadota; class Gammaproteobacteria; order Burkholderiales; family Casimicrobiaceae; genus VBCG01. The sequence goes on along the minus strand of DASYXO010000261.1, from coordinate 4,392 downwards.
CGCGAGCTTCCAGCAGAAGAACTACCTGACCGTCTACCACATTCTGCACGCTTATTTCACGCAGCCGCCGCCCGCGTACGCCGGTCACTGACAGCCCGCGGATGCACGGTCTCGACGATCATGCCGCGGGCCAGCAGCTGCGGATGCTCGACTGCCTCGCCGATCGTGCTCACGGGTCCCGCCGGCACGCCGGCATTCACAAGGGTCCGACGACGCAGGGCCGCCGGGGGGCGTCGACCCGCACCCTATAATGCACCGTGCCACGGACGCCGTCGCATGGCGCCCACTCCCCTGCCCCGACCGACCTCCCGAGCATGACATCCCCAGCCGCGCAGCCGCTGGTGTTCCATCGGCGCGGCGCGGACGACAGCCTTGCGCGGCGGCTGCGCGCCTCGGTACGCGGCGCCGTCCTCGTCGACGCGGCCTCGCGCCTGCGCTATGCGACCGACGCCTCGATCTACCAAGTCGAGCCGCTGGGCGTCCTCGTGCCGGCTTCGGACGACGACGTGCGCGCAGCGTTCGACGTGTGCCGCGACCTTGGCGTGCCGGTGCTCGCGCGCGGAGCGGGCAGCTCGCAGTGCGGGCAGACGGTCGGCACCGCACTGGTCATCGACCACAGCCGGCACCTCGACCACATCGTCGAATTCGATCCCCGGGGGCGGACCATGACCGTCGAGCCGGGGATCGTCCTCGACGCGCTCAACGCCTGGCTGCGTCCGCACGGGCTGTGGTTCCCGGTCGACGTCAGCACCTCGGCCCAGTGCACGCTGGGGGGCATGGCGGGCAACAATTCCTGCGGCTCGCGCTCGCTCGCCTACGGCAACATGGTGCACAACGTCGTCGCGATCGACGCGCGGCTCGCCGATGGCACCGAAGCGCGCTTTGGCGCCGAATCGCGAATGCACGACGCCCCACTGCGGGTGCGCGATCTCGTCGCCGGCCTGCGCGCGATCGGCGTGCGCGAGCACGACGAGATCGGCCGCGCCGTCCCCCGGCTGCTGCGCCGGGTCGGGGGCTACAACGCCGACGTCTTCAACCCGCAGAGCGTGCGTCCCTACACCGACGACGCGAGCGTCAATTTCGCCCACCTGCTGGTCGGCAGCGAGGGAACGCTCGCGTGGACGCGCAGCCTGACGCTGGCACTGGCCCCGCTCCCCGCCCACCGGGCGCTCGGTGTGGTCAATTTCGACACGTTGCGCCAGGCGATGGAATGCACCCGCCACCTCGTGCAGCTCGGCCCTTCCGCAGTCGAGCTCGTCGATCGGACGATGATCGACCTCGCGCTGGCGAATGCCGGATTCCGTCCGGTGATCGGACGCGCGCTGATCGGCGCGCCCGCGGCGATCCTGCTGGTCGAGTTCATCGGCGACGACGCCGAGGGTCCCGCCCGCAAGCTCGCCGACCTCGAGGCGACGATGGGCGACTTGGGCCTGCCGGACCGGGTCGTGGCGATGACGGACATCGGCGCGCAGAGAGCGCTGTGGGACGTGCGCAAGGCCGGCCTCAACATCATGATGAGCATGCGCGGCGACGGCAAGCCGGTGTCGTTCATCGAGGATTGCGCTGTGCCGCTCGAGCATCTCGCCAGCTACGTCGACCGCCTGACCGAGATCTTCGCGCGCCACGGAACGCGCGGGACGTGGTACGCGCACGCTTCGGTGGGCACGCTTCACGTGCGGCCGATCCTCGACATGCGGCGCGACGGCGCGGTGAAGATGCGCGCGATCGCCGAGGAAGCCGCCGCGATGGTCCGCGAGTACAAAGGCGCGTTCTCGGGCGAGCACGGCGACGGGCTGGTCCGCAGCGAATGGGTCGCGTGGCAGTACGGCCCGCGCCTCACGCGCGCGTTCGAGGACATCAAGGACCTGTTCGATCCGGCCGGCATGATGAATCCGGGCAAGATCGTCCGGTCGACCCGGATGGACGACGCGAGCCTGTTCCGCTTCCCGCCCGGCCACCGGACCCTGGCGCTCGCCACGGCGCTCGACTGGTCGGCGTGGAACGTGCGGAACGATCCGCTGGCCGCCACGCTGAGCGCCCCGGGCACCGGCGGCGACCCCGCCGGGGGTTTCGCCAAGGCCGTCGAGATGTGCAACAACAATGGCCATTGCCGCAAGTTCGACGCCGGAACGATGTGCCCCAGCTTTCGCGCCACCCGCGACGAGATGCATCTGACGCGCGGGCGTGCCAACACGCTGCGGGCGGCGCTGGCAGGGCGCTTCGGCGGCGACTTCGCCTGCCCCGAGGTCCGCGAAGCCCTCGAGCTGTGCGTCGGCTGCAAGGGATGCCGCCGCGAATGCCCCACCGGCGTCGACATGGCGAGGATGAAGATCGAGTTTCTCCATCACTGGGTGCGCCGGCATGGCCTGGCGCGGCGCGACCGATTGATCGCATCGCTTCCGCGCTGGGCGCCGTGGGCCTCGCGCGTTCCCGGGCTGTTCAACCTGCGCGATCGCGTTCCCGGGCTCGCGCGCCTGGCCGAGCCGATCACCGGAATCTCGCGCCATCGTTCGCTGCCACGCTGGCGACGCGACACGTTCCTGCGCGAATGGCAGACCCGCTCGCGGCGCGAAGCGTCGCCTGACGTCGTGCTGTTCGTCGACACGTTCACCGATCGCTTCGAGCCCGAGAACGCGCGCGCCGCGCGCGCCGTGCTGCGGGCGGCCGGCTATCGCGTCGACGTCCTGACGCCGGCCCCTGGCGACGCGGAGCCCTCGCGGCCACTGTGCTGCGGGCGTACCTATCTCGCGCACGGCCTGGTCGATGCGGCGAAGCGCGAGGCGAGGCGCGTCGTCGACGCGCTGGGGGCGCAGCTCGGGCATGGCGCGACGCTCGTCGGCCTCGAACCGTCGTGCCTGATGTCGCTGCGCGACGAGTATCTGGTGCTGGGTCTCCCCGACGCCGCGCAGCGCCTCGCGTCACAGTCCCTGCTGGTCGAGGAGTTCCTGATGCGCGAGCACGCCGCCGGCAGGCTCGAGCTTGCGCTCGGGCCGCTTCCCGAAAAGCGCGCCCTGGTCCATGCACACTGCCACCAGAAGGCCTTCGATGCCGCGGCGGCGACCCACGCCGCGCTCCGTCTCGTCCCCGGTCTGGCCGTCGAGCCGATCGAATCGAGCTGCTGCGGCATGGCGGGCGCGTTCGGCTATGCGAGGACGCGCTACGATGTGTCGATGCGCATGGCCGAGGCATCCCTGCTACCCGCCGTGCGCGCCGCCGGACCGGGCGCGCTCGTCGTCGCCAGCGGCACGAGCTGCCGTCACCAGATTGCGGACGGGACGCGTGCGAGCGGCCGCATCGATGCGCTGCACGCGATCCGCGTGCTCGAGCGCGCGCTCGTGACCGCCCACGGGCTCTGAGCCCGCGATGGGTACGATGGACAGTGCCGACGACCTCGCGGCGATCGCCGCGGCAACGCTCGCCGATTACGAGCTGCGGGCGCAGCCGTTCTGGGAAGGAACGCGCGACCACGACGTCAGCCAGAACCTCGATGCGCTGCTCGCAGCGATCAAGGGTGAGCTTCCGTTCGTGATCCTGGACTTCGGTTGCGGGCCGGGACGCGATCTGCGTGCGTTGCGCGCACGCGGTCACGACCCGATCGGGCTCGACGGAACCCCGCGATTCGTGGCGATGGCGCGCGACTACAGCGGCTGCGAGGTCTGGCAGCAGGATTTCCTGTCGCTGCGCCTGCCCGACGCCCGCTTCGACGGGGTGTTCGCGAACGCGACGCTACAGCACGTGCCGACCGCCGCGCTGCCCCGGGTCCTGGGCGAGCTGCGCGCGGCGCTGAAGCCAGGTGGCGTGCTGTTCGCATCGATTCCCCACGGCGGCGGCGAGGAAGGCTGGAACCGCGGCCGCTACAGCGTCTACCACAGTCCCGCCGCATGGATGCGCCACCTCGAGGTCGCGGGCCTCGTGCCGATCGGTCACTACTTTCGCCCGGCGGGACTGCCCCGGGAGGCGCAGCCCTGGCTCGCCACCCTGTCGCGCAGGGCGCCCTGAAGCCGTTGCCGGTCGGCCGGCGGCCGGTCAGAGACCGGGCTCGGCGGGCGTCGCCGTGGCGTCCGCGGACTCGGACCCCTCCGCCGGCTGCGCGGCAGCGCGATCGAGCTTGCGCTGCTTCTTCTCTTCCTTCTTGCGTTTCTTCTCCAACTCCTTCTGGCGTTTCTGGAATTCGAAATTTGGCTTGGCCAAGTGGGCGTCCTCTCTGATGCCGCATCCGAAAGTTAGCGGCGAATGGATGTCGCTGGTCTTTTACCTCAAAATGGCGCCCGACACCACCCGCGGGCTGCGCTCTCCGCGCGACCGCAACCCACCGACGACCTCCCGGAGCGACCATGCCTACCCGCACCCATCGGCTTCGATTTCTCCTCGCGTCGCTCCTCTTCGTGACCG
>DASYXO010000128.1:0-1633 GCA_035934825.1 Casimicrobiaceae bacterium | reverse complement strand
CAACGTGCAGGACGGCGCGGTCCTGCACGTCGACCCGGGCGTTCCGATGAGCATCGGCAAGGACGTGACGATCGGGCACCAGGCGATGCTCCACGGCTGCACGATCGGCGACGGCACGCTGGTCGGGATCCAGGCGATCGTCTACAACAGGGCGGTGATCGGCCGCGACTGCCTGATCGCCGCCGGCGCCGTCATCCCCGAGGGCAAAGTCTTCCCCGACCGCTCGCTGGTCGTCGGCGTCCCGGCGAAAGCCCTGCGCGCGTTGCGCGACGACGAGCTCTCCGCGATGCGCGCGAACGTCGATGCCTACGTCAAGCGCGGCGACTGGTACCGAAACGATCTGCGGCTGATCGATTGATGCGACGCCGCGCGCCCTGCGCCTGCCGCACGTTGCGCACGCGGCAGCGCCGATCCGGTCATCCGGCATGTCCACTCGACGTCCGCGGGCGAGTGCTGCCGAAGCTCGCAGTGAACCGACGGGTTGCGTCCGATGTCCTACCGGCGCTTCCGACACGCAAGGAGAAATCGATATGAGGGGTCGGCTGGCTTTCGGCCTGATGCTCGCGGCGGGCCTGGTCGCTGTCGCGCACCATGCCCGCGCAGCGGACGCCCCCGCACACGTCGCGCCCCTGCAGGGTGGCGAGGTACTGCGCAGCACGCTCGGCAACGGCCTGCGCGTGGTGATCGTGCGCGACACGCTGGCGCCGACGGTCACGACCCAGATGACCTACCTCGCCGGCGGCTACGAGACGCCGCCCGGCTTTCCGGGAACGGCGCACGCGCTGGAGCACATGATGTTCCGCGACAGCAAGGGGCTGACCGGCGCGCAGCTGAACGAGATCACCGGCAAGATGGGGGGTGACAACAACGCCTTCACCACCAACGACGCGACCCAGTTCTCGTTCGTCGCGCCCGCCGCCTACCTGGACCTCGCGCTGCGCATCGAGGCAGGGCGCATGCGCGGCGCACTGCTGTCCGACAACGACTGGCGCCTCGAGAAGGGCGCGATCGAGCAGGAAGTCTCGGGAGACATCTCCGACCCGGGCTTCCTCGCGTTCGAGCAGGCCGAGCTTCTCCTCTACGCGGGCACCGGTTACGCCGAGGATCCGCTGGGCACGCGCCCGTCCTTCGACAGGACCACTCCGAAGACCTTGCGACGGTTCTACGACGACTGGTATCGACCGAACAACGCGATCTACGTGATCGTCGGCGACGTCGATCCGCGGGCGACGCTGGCCGAGGTCAAGGCTCTGTTCGGCTCGATCCGATCCCGGCCGACGCCATCGCGCAAGCCAGTGGTCCTCGGGCCGGTCAAGGCGCAGACCATCTCGCGCTCGACGCCGGCGGGCACCGGTACCGTGCAGTTCCTCTACCGGATGCCCGGCCTCGAATCCCGGGACAATGCGGCGGCGCAGGTGCTGCTCGACGTGCTCAACAATCCACGCAGCGAACTTTCCGAGCTGGCAGCGCAAGGCAAGGTGCTGAGCGCCGATGCGGGACTCCAGCCGTTCACGCGCGGCGGCATCGGCATCGTCGAGGTCGGGTTCGCCAAAGGCGGCGACCCCCAGCAGGCGCGGGCGCGCCTCGACCGGGTGATCGGCGCATTGCTCGAGCGCGGCGTATCGTCCGACCT
>DASYXO010000254.1:0-4692 GCA_035934825.1 Casimicrobiaceae bacterium | reverse complement strand
CGCGGCGGCACGGATGCCGCGGTCGACGCCGCGATCGATGCGCTGGAAGCGTTCCTCATCGCGCAGCACGCGAGTACCGCGGCCCTGATCGTCGAACCCCTGGTCCAGGGTGCCGCCGGAATGGCGATGTACGCGCCGCGCTACCTCGTGCGCGCCCGCGAGCTCACCGCGAATCACGGCGTCCACCTGATCGCCGACGAGATCATGACGGGCTTCGGCCGCACCGGAAGCTTCTTCGCCTGCGAGCAGGCGGGGATCACTCCGGATCTTTTGTGCCTGTCCAAGGGCATCACCGGCGGCTACCTGCCGCTGTCCTGCGTGCTCGCGACCGACGACGTCTATGGCGCTTTCTACGCCGACGAGCTCGCACGGGGCTTCCTGCATTCGCATTCGTACACGGGCAACGCGCTCGCCTGCCGCGCGGCGCTGGCGGTGCTCGACATCTTCCGCGACGACGACGTCGTCATCGCCAACCTCGACAAGGCGCTGCGCTGGGGCAAGATAGCGCAACCGATCGCCGGTCACCCCCGCGTGCGCAACTTCCGACAGTGCGGAATGATCGTCGCGTTCGACGTGGACGGCGCCCCCTCGGGATTCGCCCGCTGGTTCGCTGCCGAAGCGCTGGCGCGTGAGCTGGTGCTGCGGCCGATCGGCAACACGATCTATTTCATGCCGCCCTACGTCGTCACCGATGCCGAGTTCGCGCTGCTCGTCGAGCGAACGCTCGACATCCTCGACACCGCGTGAAGCGATGAGCCGCGCCGGCGAATCCCGGACCGGGGTGCGCAGCCGTCGACGGGCAATCGCGCGACGACTCGCGGCATCGCTCGCCATCGCCACCATGCTGTGCGCGGCCTCGGCACAGGCAGCAATGCCACGCGAGATCCGCCGCGCATTCCTGGATGCGGGCATTCCGATGACCGACGTGTCGATCGTCGTGCAGGACACGGCGAAGCCGCGCCCGATGTTCGTGTACGACCCCGACCGGCCGCGCAATCCCGCATCGGTGATGAAGCTCGTCACGACCTACGCGGCACTGGAGCTCCTCGGCCGCGACTACCGCTGGAAGACCGAGGCCTACCTCGGCGGTCCGCTGGTGAACGGAGTCCTGCACGGGGACCTGATCCTGAAGGGCTATGGCGACCCCAAGATCACCAAGGAGCAATGGCAGGCATTCATCGCCATGCTGCGCGGGAAGGGGCTCGAAGCGATCGACGGCGACCTCGTGCTCGACCGGAGCTATTTCGCGCTCCCCCGCTACGACGCGAGCGCTTTCGACCACGAGCCCCGCAAGCCCTACAACGTCGGGCCAGACGCACTGCTCGTCAACTTCAAGGCGCTGCACCTCAGCTTCACGCCGGATTCCGCGGCGGCGCAGGTCGCGGTCTCCATCGATCCGCCGCTGCCGGACGTTACGCTGCAGCGGGCGCCGGGGCTCGTCGACACCGCAAGCTGCGGCGACTGGCGCGCGAGCGCACGGCCTGAATTCGTCGACCGGGGCGACCATGCGTCGATCCGGTTTGCCGGGGACTATTCGGCGAGCTGCGGCGAGCGCGACTGGTGGGTCTCGCTGCTCGACCATGCGCACTACGTGCAGGCGATCTTCGAGACGTATTTCCGCGAGGCGGGTGGACGCTTCGCCGGGGGCGTGAAGAGCGGACGCGTCGCGCCCGGCGCCGCGCCGTTCGCCACCCTGGAGTCGCCGCCGCTTTACGACATCGTCCGCGACGTCAACAAGTTGTCGAACAACGTGATGGCGCGCCAGGTCTTCCTGACGCTCGCGACGACGGCCAATCCGCCGCCTGCAACGCCGGCCCGGGCCGCTGCGGTCGTCCGGCGCTTCCTCGCCGCGCACAAGCTCGCAATGCGGGGCCTGGTGCTCGAGAACGGATCGGGACTGTCGCGCCGCGAGCGCGTCAGCGCGCGCGGGCTCAACGGACTGCTGGTGGCGGCGAGCCGCAGCAAGGTTCGCGACGAGTTCGCGAGCTCGCTCCCGGTCGCCGCGACCGACGGCACGCTCGAGCGGCGATTCGTGCACGAAGACCTGGCCGGGCAGGCACTGCTCAAGACCGGCACGCTCGAAGGCGTCCGGGCGCTCGCGGGCTATGTCGTGGACCGTTCGGGGCGATGGTTCTCGGTCGTCGCACTGGTCAACGCTCCGGACGCGCGCCGCGCCGCGCCCGCGCTCGACTACCTCGTCGAGTGGGTGTACGCCAACGGTGCGAGCTTCGACACCGCGCTGCAGCGTTGAGACGAAGCCCGCTACATCCCCGGCACCGGCTGGCTCTCGTGGAACAGCAGGTAGCCGCGCACGACGCGGTAGATGACCCAGATCGTATCCGCGGCCCAGATCGCGAAAGCGATCGGGATGCCGATGAGGATCAGGCCCAGCGTGACGAAGACCAGCGCCCCGACCATCGCCCACAGCAGCGACCACCAGAACGTGCGAACCTGCCATCGAAAGTGGGAGGCGAGCCAGCTGCCGGCCGCCTCGTCGCGCTTTACGTAGGCGATGATGATCGCGACGATTCCGACCACACCGAGCAGGGGCGCGAACAGCGGAAAGCCGTGGGACGCGACGCCGATGAGCGCCGCGATGGCAAACAACGCATAGACAAGCAGCGCTGCGTTGATCGGCAAAGGCCGAGCCGTTCCGGGCGGCGTCGGAGCCGCCGGGGGGGCCGGTGCAGGAAAGTCGGCCATCGGAATCTCCCTGGTTCCACGCGCGCCACCCGCCGGCACACGCTGCATGGCGATAGATCGGGGGTGCCCGCCTCCGTATCAAGCGGGCCGGCCGCCGGAGGGCCGCTCCGGCATCGAGCGATGCCAGCATGACAGCATGCTTCGCCGGCGGGCGCAAGCGGCGGACCGGCCCGCCGCCCGGAGCCGCCGCCGGCTGCGCGTTGCCCGCATCCGGTGCCCGGCCGCTATAATGGATCGGATCGGCCGCGTCCTTCGCGATCCCTGCGGACGATGCCGCGGCCCGGTAACCCAATCAGAAGGAGTCGAGCATGACCACTTCCCGCGAAACGCTCCTCGACGATTTTTCTTCGATGCTCTCGGATGCCGAGGATCTGCTGAAGCGCGCCGGCAACGAGAGCGGCGAGCGAGCGAAGGATCTGCGTGCACAAGTCGAGGCCAAGCTCCTCGCCGCCAAGCTGCGCCTGCAGGAGCTGCAGGGCGAGGCCGTCGACCGCGCGAAGGACGCAGCGCGAGTGACCGACGAGTACGTGCATGACAACCCCTGGTGGGCGATCGGCGCCGCGGCAGCAATGGGCTTCGTCGCCGGCCTGCTGATGAACCGGCGCTGATCGTCGCGGCATCATGCCCGTCCCGGAGGGCGGACTCAGATTCATGGCGACGCGGCTTTCCGCGTCGGCGATCTCGCTGCTGCGCACGCGCATCGAGCTCGCCAGCGTGGAATTCGCCGAGGAGCGCGAGCGCCTGAAGGCGACGATCGGACTCGTCGCCGTCGCCGTCATCGCGTTCGCGTTCGCGACCGTCGTCGTCACCTTCGGCATCATCGCGTACTTCTGGGACAGCTACCGCTACGAGGCGATCGTCATCGTCGCGCTGCTCTACGCGTTCGCCGGCGCCGCGGCGCTGTGGCGCCAGGCCTCTTTGCGCAAGGCAGCACCGACGCCGTTTGCAGCTTCGATCGATGCGTTGCGCAAGGACGCCGAGTGGCTGCATCACCACCGCGACGGCGAGCCGCCGGCCCGGCCATGAGCAATCGCGACGATCTCGCGGCACGCAAGGCCCTGCTCGTGGCCAGGACCGATCTCGAGCGCATCGACCTCGCGGTTGCGGCGCGCGATCTCGTGGACGCGTTCGAGCCTCACCCCGAGGCCGGACGCCTGGGACGGATGCATCCGATGATCGCGCGCGCGATCCGCCTCGCGATTCCGCTCTTCGGTGCGAGCCGCCTCGGGTTGCTCGCGCGCGCGCTGTCGATCGGTATCGTCGCGTTCCGCCTCGTCGGCGGACTGCGCGGCCGCTAGGTCAGAGCCCGAGCGTTCTCCAGATCGCGTCGGCCCGCGCCTCGACCGCCGCATCCATGGCGATCGGAAGACCCCATTCGCGCGCGGTCTCCCCGGGCCACTTGTTGGTCGCATCGATGCCGATCTTGCTGCCGAGTCCGGCGACCGGCGACGCGAAGTCGAGATAGTCGATGGGCGTATTGGGCACGATCAGCGTATCGCGCGCCGGGTCGACTCTGGTCGTCAGCGCCCAGATCACGTCCTTCCAGTCGCGGATGTTCACGTCGTCGTCGGTGACGATGATCATCTTCGTATACATGAACTGACGCAGGAAGCTCCAGATGCCGAACATCACTCGCTTCGCATGCCCCGCATACTGCTTCTTCATCGCAACGACGGCCAGCCGGTAGCTGCAGCCTTCGGGTGGCAGGTAGAAATCCGCGATCTCCGGATACTGGCGCTGCAACAGCGGGACGAACACCTCGTTCAATGCCATGCCCAGCACCGCCGGCTCGTCGGGCGGCTTGCCGGTGTAGGTCGAGTGATAGATCGGATCGCTGCGCAACGTCATGCGTTCGATCGTGAACACCGGGAAGCGCTCGGTCCCGTTGTAATAGCCGGTATGGTCTCCGAACGGCCCCTCGAGCGCGGTTTCGTAGCCTGTGGGGTCGTCGGCGTCAGGGCGGATGTAGCCCTCCAGTACGATCTCGGC
>DASYXO010000252.1:0-6414 GCA_035934825.1 Casimicrobiaceae bacterium | reverse complement strand
CCGGGCGTCATGATGTCGCGCACCAGAACCTCGTCGTAATGCATTCCGCGCGACTGCGCGATCTGGATCGGCCGCTCGCCCAGGATGTCGGTGTAGGTCAGGATGCCGAGGACGCGGCGGGCCTCGTCGACGACGAAAAGCGCGCGCACGCCACGCGCGATCATGGCCTGGTTGGCGGCAGCGATCGACGTGCCGGGCTCGATGACCACCGCGCTGGTCCGGCGCAGGTCGGTCATCACCTCGGTCGCGGGCGAGTCCAGGCGGATCGGTGCGGCGGCGCCCGGCACGGGCAATCGGTACCTGTCCCCTGCGTTCCCGCGGGAATTGCGCAGCGGAAGGTAACGCCCCGGAGTTAGCTTGGGAGGGTGCGCGTGACCGGGCTCGCCGGGACCGTGACTTGCCTGGAAGAACATCAACTGCAGGAAATGATCCTTGCGGCCAGATGAGCGACGGTCATCGGCCGACGAAGCCCCAGCGCCACCGGCTTCGTGGTCGACGCGGTCGTTGGCATCGTGCTTGTCTCTGTGCTTGTCCATGCGCGCCTCGGTCGGATGACGGGGCCTTTGGCAGCCCACGCATCTCGTTAGACTGGAGCTGCGGCGATTGTTCCCGGTCCGGGAAGCACTAGCGCCGCTTTCTTGCGCGCGCTTTGCGCGCGGGTTGCGGCTTTTCGGCAGGGGGTTCCTGCGGACGGTAATCGCCGATGATGCCCTTGACCGGGCAGAAGGTGAACACCGGGCATTTCCTGCAACCGACGGCGATGGCAACCGGGCAGAGCTTCATGACTCGCTCCTACGGATATCCGAGCACGCATTGTGCGCCCGATTTCTGCTGTTGCATCCGCTTGCGGCGTTCGCGAGCGCGCTCGTCATTCCACCCATCTCGCCACCCTCGGCGCCATCCTGTCGACGACGAGCGCCAAATGGCGCTGGGCGCCACGATCGCTTGCGCGATCCTCAATCGCCCGCCGCCGGCGCGAACCGGGGGCCCGCGCGGCTGCACTCCAGCGCCATCACGCGCGCTGGCGGCAAGTTGGCCCAGACGATGTCGCTCGCGCGTTCCATGAACCCGGGCAGCGAGGCAAGACCGCGGGCGCGCAAGTCGTAGGTGTACTGGATCACCGTGCCTCCTGCCGGCAGCACCGCCCACCACTGCGCGACGATGGCGGCGGCGACCTTCGGCGGCAGGGATCGCAACGGCAGGCTGGAGACGATGGCGTCGACCGGGTGATCGGGCGGCACCAGCTCGGCGAGTCGCGCGGCATCGCCGTGCAGCACCCGTATCCCGGGAAAACGCGAGCGCAGGTAGCCGACGAATCGCGTCGAGCGCTCGATGACGACGAGCCGGCGGGGTGCGATGCCGTCGCTCAGCAGCGCGCGGGTCACCGCACCGGTGCCGGCGCCGAGCTCCACCACCAGGCCCTCGCAATGGCGTGGCACGCGCGAAGCCATGCACGCGGCCAGCCGGCTCGAGCTGGGCCATATGGCGCCGATCGCCGCTGGCTGGTCGAGCAGTTCGCGGGCGAACAGCCAGGATTCGGAAGCGCGCCATGCGCGCGCAAGCCCGCGCGCCAGCGGGCGATAGGTATTTACCGTCATCAATGGGCCTCTCCGGCGGCGATGCTACAACGAAACGGATGGGCGGCCAACGATTTGCATCCTCGCGCGGGCGTACCGCATCGACCGCGCCGTGTCATCATCCCTCGATCGCGCCGATGCGGTCGACAACCCCGCTTCGCGACTGTCGCGCGGTGGTCGGCGGGGAACTCGTCGACGCCGTCGATGGCAGAACCATTGCGCGCCCGCTTCAACGCCGCGCGGTCGCGGTGACCGCGGCGCCTGCAGATACCCTGGAGACCGCCAATGTCCGAACCCGTCGAGCTCGAGCAGCAGGAAGACTTCCGTTTCACGATTCGCTTCGGCGGTTCGATTCCGGTGCTGGCCGCCGACGAATCGCCACCTCTGGGTAACGGTGCGGGTCCCACGCCGGTCCAGCTCCTAGCCGCTGCCGTCGGCAACTGCCTGTCCGACAGCCTGCTGTTCGCTCTGCGCAAGTTCAAGCAGGCGCCCGAGCCGATCCGCGCCAGCGTCGAGGCGAGCGTCGTACGCAATCCGCAGAATCGCCTTCGCGTCCAGCGCATCAGCGTGCGCATCACGCTCGGCGTCCAGGCGTCGTCGCTGCAGCACCTCGACCGTGCGCTCGGCCAGTTCGAGGAGTTTTGCACGGTTACGCAGAGCGTCAGGCAAGGGATCGACGTCGACGTCGAGGTCTACGACAATGCCGGGGTGCGCCTCGAGTAAGCCCCGCTGTTGATCTCCACTGCGCTGGCGTTCCCGGCAGGTACCCGTCGCAATTTCGCGGATTCGGGCGCAAGCGGGTTGGGTGCGGCCGCGGGTGCTATCGTGGCGGCACCCGGAGACCTCACCGCCCGAAACCGGACCCGCAGCGATGCCGCAGAAGACTTCGTCCCGGCGCTGGCGCCAATGGCGCATCGAGATGCGGCGCCGCCTCGCGGCGCGCTTCGTCGGTGACCGGGTCTATCTCGCAGGTCTGTATCGCAAGACATTCGGGCGCCGCCCCGACCTCGACCATCCGTCGGGATTCAACGAGAAGATCCTGGTGAAGATCCTCACCGACCGGCGCCAATGCCTGACGCTGTTTGCGGACCGGCTGCGCGTGCGCGACTATGTGCGCCAGCGAACGCCCGAGGTCGTCCTGCCACGGCTCTACGGGTGGTCGGAGCGCGCCGAGTCGTTGCCCTACGACTTGCTGCCCGAATCGTTCGTGCTCAAGGCAAACCACGGCAGCGGCTGGGTGCGCATCGTTGCGCACAGGAGCGAGGTCGGGAAGGCGGAGCTCGTGCGCCTCGCCCGGAAATGGCTCGCGTCGGATTTCACGATCGTCGGGCGGGAATGGGCCTATCGCGACGTGCGTCGCGCTGTCTACGCGGAAGAACTGCTGCGCGACGATTCCGGCGGCCTGCCACCAGACTTCAAGCTGTTCGCGTTCGACGGCGAGGTCCGGCTGATCCAGGTCGACCGCGATCGCGATGCGCGTCACACGCAGGTGCTCTACGATCCGCAGTGGCGCCCGATCGAGGGTGTCGTCGCGGCCGCGCAGGGAGCGCCGCTCGCGCCACCCGCCACGCTCGTCCGCATGGTCGAGGCGGCGCAGGCGCTCGCGGCCGGCATCGATTTCCTGCGTGTCGATTTCTACGAGGTCGCTGGCCGCGTCGTGTTCGGCGAGCTCACGAACTACCCGAACAAGGGCCTCAGCCGGTTCCAACCGGTCTCGCTCGATGGGTTGCTCGGGAGCTGGCTCACGCTTGCGCCGACCTGCCCGGTCGAGATTGCCTATCGACCGGAAACGTTCAGCGGCCGGTGATCGGCTCGGCCCTCAGGCGTCCTCGGCAGGATCGTAGGGAACGACGTTCTCCTGCTCGGCCGGGTCGTTGCGGGCGACGATCGCGCGCGCGGCTTCGCTGTCGCTCAGATTGAAGGCCTGGTGTGCAATGCCGGGCGGTATGAACAGAAACTCGCCTGCGGTGCTCACGACGCGCTCGCGCAGTCCCGGACCGTAGCGGGTCTCGACGCGCCCTTCGAGAACATAGATCGCCGTCTCGTAGCCACGGTGCCGGTGCGGGGCGGCAGAGCCCCCCGGCGGGATGACCACGATGTGCATCGACAGGCCGCGGCTGCCGGTGGTCTCGCCGGAAATCCCGACGAAATACGGCAGGCGCTGTCGCGTGAGGATTTCGCGATCGGGGCGCACGGCGACGACGGTGGGCGCCGTTGCGCTGCGCGGGGTGGTCATGGGCATGCCCTTTCGACGATGAGGCGAGCGGTTCGCGGCCTGGCTTCCAACATAGCGGCCCGGCGCGCGAATGTCGAGCGGGTCCACCGGGCCCTTGCGGTCCACCCGATCCCGGTACACCTGAAGCTCGATTCCGACGGGCAGGTCGGGGCGCCGGCCGGCCGCGAAATCGTTCGCTCCGTCCGCTCCGGGGGCGTGGGCAAGGCGTTGCTCAACGCCGGCCTCACGTCGCATCAAGCTTGCGCTAGCGCAAAGCCACCTGCGCGCCGGGGCGCTAACTTAACCTGGCGACGCAAGGCCTCTGGGGGCCGGAGCCCTCGCGGAGGAAACGGGAGCCTTTCGGGTCGACGCTCGTCTGCGAGGAAATGCATGAAGGCCACCATCGATGCCGTGAGCCAGGTCTGCCGCGAACTTTGCCTCGTTGCGCAGCGGATGGTCGGCGACCCCGACCGGGAGAGGCTCCCGCGAGATCTTCGCCGGGATCGACGTGCTGATCGAAACTCGCGGGTCCGACGCGATCGCCGAGGAATCCGTCCGCTTCGAGAAGGGGCTCGCTATGGGGCCTCGTGGGTGGCTGGCGCTGCAGCGGCCGGCGCGCACGTCCGATTTTCGCGGTCGGCATGGACGCAGTCGTTCACGTCACGCTGTCAAAGATCGGAGTCGTCCGGTGACACCTGAGAACCCGAAGTTGCTACCCGAAGCCGCGGTCGAGGCTGCGATCGCGCAGGTGCTGCAGGCCGAAGCCGCGGCACGCGAGGCGGTTGCCGTTGCCCGCGACGACGCGGAAGCGATCGCGGAAGCGGCGCGCGAGCGCACGCGCAACATCGGCCTTTCCGCCGACCGGCGCATCGCCATCGTGCGGGCAGCTTTCGGCGCGAAGATCGTGGCCGAGGTCGCGTCGCTGGACGCACAGGCATGGGCCCTGGACGCTGACCGCGCGCCGACCCCCGACGAGGTGGCGCGCGTGGAGCGGGCGGTGCTCTCGCTTGCGGAGTCGCTGACAGGCGCGAAGCCGTGATCGAAGCCGGCAGCCTCGAATATGCGCACGCGCGCCTGTCGGCGCGCTTCGGCAATCGGCCCGACGAGACCACATGGCGACGCATCGAGACAACCCGCGGATTGGCCCCGGTGCTCGACGCCGCGAGGGCGTCGCCACTCGCCGCGTGGGTCGCGGGGATCGATCCTGACGCCGGCCCCCATGCGGTCGAGGGTGCGATGCGGGCTCATCTGCGCGATCGCGTGGTGGCAATTGCCGCGTGGATGCCGTCGACGTGGCGGGCTTCCGTCGAGTGGTGCGGCATCCTCGTCGACCTGCCGCTGCTGCAATGCCTTGCAGGCGGTGGCACGTCACCGCGTTGGCTCGACGACGGGGAGCCAAAGCGTCGGGGGGCACTCGCCGCGTTCCCCGCCGCGCGCGACGCCGATCCCGATCGCATCGGTTCGGCCTGGCGCGACGAGTGGCAGCGACGCCTGCCTGCCGGCCATGACGGCTTTGCGCTGCTGGGCGAATTCGTGCGCCTGGTCGCGCTGCACTTGGCGGCCTTCGCCGACCCGCAGCTCATCGACGGCTGGGCCGAGCGGCGGAGCTTGCAGGCCCGCCTCGTCCGGCTGTTCCGACGCGCCACGCTCGACCCCGCGGCTGCCTTCATCTTCCTGGCACTGTCTGCGCTCGATTTCGAGCGCCTGCGCGGCGAGATCCTGCGCCGCGTCGTGTTTCCGCGCCTCCCACTCGTCGCGTGATTCGCCCGCGGCCCGCGCGCTGGTTCGAGTTGCTGGTCGCGCGCGACGACGCGACCCTTGCGCTCGAAGCGCTTGCGGGAACCGGCGCGATCGAACTCGAAGCGCGGCCGACGGCAAGATTGCCCGCGGCGCTTGCAGACCTGCGCCGGCCGATGCAGCAATTCTCGGAGCTCGCGCTGCGCTACCACGACTACTGGCCAGGCGATGGCCTGCAGCCTTCGGCGTTTCCCGAGCCTGCGGTGGCGACGCTCGAGCGTTGCCTGGCGCAGATCCGTGGCTGGGCGCAGGACGCGGAGCCTGTGGTCGGCAGCCTGCAACGCGCCGACGCGGAGCGCGACGCGCTGGTGTGCTGGAAACAGGTGCTTGAAGCCCTGGCGGGAAGCCGCCTCGATCTCGCGCGTCTGGCGGGCGCGGGCCCCTTCCTGCACGCGCGGCTGTTCGTCTTCGCATCTGCCAGCGCAGTGACGCATCCTTCGGGCCCGCTGATCCGGCGGTTCGAGGCTGGCGGGCGTTCGCACGCGCTGGCGGTGGGAACCGCGGACGACATGCGGCGACTCGTGCAGCAGGCGAACGCGCTCAAGGCCCGCGTTCAGGGTCTCCCTGCCTGGCTGCAGCGGGACTGGCACGCCAATGAAGTGCATGTCGCAACCCGCCTCGCCGAGCTCGAGCACGAGGCCGCAGCAATGGCCGAGCAGCTGGCGGCATTGGCCGATCGCCACGGTCTGCGCCGCGCGCTCGGCGACGCCGCGCGCCTGCAATGGGTGTTGACCAACGTGCATGCGCTGGAGGCGGGCGAGCTCTTCTGCTGGATCACCGGCTGGACCAGCGATTTCGCGGGGCAGCGTCTCGCGAGTGCCCTCG
>DASYXO010000248.1:0-15090 GCA_035934825.1 Casimicrobiaceae bacterium | reverse complement strand
GCCGCGCCATGCTTCCTGGCGCCTTGACCAGAAATTTGCCGTGCCGTTCGGTCGCCCAGCCGCAGAACCTGCTAGAGTTGCCGCGTGTCCGCTTGCGAGGCGGGATGTATCTGCCCGTCTGCAACGTAGCTGCCGCCCGCTGGCAACAACCGTATCGCGAATCGGCAACGGGTCGAGCGGAGTTCATCACGACTGTAGCGCATCGTCTCGCGGAGAAGCCATGCACTCATCGTCTGCATTGGGCGCACTCGCGTCGACAGCACTGTGCATGTGCGTGGCCACCGCATCGGCGCAGAACCTGGTATTGAACCCGTCGTTCGAGAGCGTGGAATTGGGATTGGCGGGTGGACTCTTTTCCAACTCCGTTCCGACCAACTGGAACCAAGGGGGAACCATCAGTTGCGGGTACGAGGCGCTGACTGCCGGACAAACACCGATCAATGGAGCGGATTTCACGATTGGCGCAAGCGGCGCCGCCCAGGCGTATCTGCCGACTGACGGGACGCACGTTCTAATCAGCGACGAAGGGTTTCCGCACGTCTTCTGCCAGATCTACCAGGACGTCGCGATTCCAGCGAGCGCCACCGCGGCAACCTTGACTCTGGCCGCGGGCTCGGTGTTTCAATTCAACCGATTCAACGACTCCACGGTAAACGTTGCTGTAACTACGCCAGGGGGTGTCCCTATCGCAAGCATCTACACGCGCTCCTCCGCAGCAGGTTCCAATGATCCGCTCGTTGACCGCGCCCCCGTCGATCTGATCGCCTATGCCGGGCAGACAGTGCGGATCGTCGGAACGACGACCGTTGGCGGGGGTGACTGGTCGGGGCTGCAGATGGACAACGTTCGCCTCATCGTCCAGGCCAAGCCCGACCTCAATCAGCATGGCTTGACTGGCTCGTGGTACGAGCCGGCCACCAGCGGGCAGGGAATCGAAGTCGAGGTGTATCCAGATCTGTCGCCTGGAATGGGTGTGACCTTCGTGAGCTGGTTCACCTACGACGCCGTCTCCGGTGGAGCGGACCACCAGCGCTGGTACACGGCGGAAGGTCCGGTAGCGACCGGGCAACCCAATGCCACGCTGGCGATCTATCAGAACACCGGCGGCAACTTCAATGCTCCGCCGATCACGAACTCACAGGTGGTCGGAACCGCGACGTTGAGTTTCGACAGCTGCAGCAGCGGTAACCTGGCGTACAACTTCACCGACGGTACCGGCCGTGCCGGAAACATACCGTTGACGCGTATAACGCAGAACGTGACCTGCTCCATCACGACGCCGTATCCCACCAATGCGGACTTTGCTCTTTCGGGGAACTGGTACGAGGCTGCAACCTCCGGCCAGGGATTCACGATCGAAGTCAATCCGGATTCCGGCGCCTTCTTTTTGGCTTGGTATACGTATTTGCCCAACGGCACCATGGCCGGAGCGGCGGGACAGCGTTGGTACACGGCGGAAGGCTCGTTTACGCCGGGCATGCGCTCGATTCCCGTGACGATCTACGAGACCACCGGCGGAATGTTCGACCGTCCGACGCCACCTGGCCAGAGCACCGTGCCGGTGGGGGCCGGAACGATGACATTCCAGAGCTGCTCGGCCGCGACGTTCAACTACAACTTCAGCGGAGGGACCAACGTTGGTTTGTCCGGAACCATCTCCTTGAGCCGCGTCGGCCCGACGCCCCCGGGCTGTACGTCATGAAGCCGACTCTGGAACTTGCGCGCGGACTGCGCATTGGCATTCCACTTTGGGTCACGGCGCAGTGGCGGGCGTGCTAGCCGCCGCTTGGCGCCAGCTATTTTTTCGTTCGGCGTCCGCTTTCGAGAAAGTTGAGCGGGCGAAGTGGGTCGAACTGTGACGCTGCCGGGTGGCACGCCTGGTACGACTCGGTTTGCCCAGGCGGCGACGTTCCTCCGCCTTTCATACACGTCCCCGAACCCATGCTTGCCTGCCCGAACATCCGGTCGTTCCCCTTGCGCCGCTGCTTGGTGGTGGTTTTGCTGACGCTTTCTGCCGGACGCGCACTTGCTGACGACGAGCGCGTCTGGGCTGCATTGAAGCAGGGCGGCAATGTCATTTTATTGCGCCATACGCATGTCGACATCCGCGAAGGGATAGGACGGCTCGCGCCCGGGAACTGCGCGGCGGAAGTGAACCTGTCGTCCCTAGGTATAGAGCAGGCGAAGCGCATCGGCGAAGCCTTCCGCGTTCACGGCGTCGCAGTCGCGGAGGTTTTGAGCAGCCCGTATTGCCGTTGCGTTGACACTGGCACGCTTGCGTTCGGTCGCGCGACTCCGGTTGCATATCTGAAGCCGCCCGGTGTCGTCTCTGAGAAGCAGGCCGCCGCGAACAATGCGCGGGTTCGTCAGGCGATTCTGAACTACCGCAGCCACTCGAATCTGGTCATGATCACCCACGACCTCAACATCTCGAACCTCCTTGTTGAGGACACGGTGCCTATGGGTGAATTCTTCGTCCTCCGGCCGAACCGGGCTGATTTCGATGTCATCGGCAAGATCCGGATGGGGGACTAATCGATCGCGCGTCGCCAAGATGGAGGCTTCGGATACCAGTGTATCGGTCGATCTTCTCGTCTGGTCGTTACTAACGCTTGGGGCACAACCTGGCGACGTTGCGAAAGCGATACGTCCGTGCCGCAGAGTTGCAGCGACGCGATGTCGCATCGAACGAGGGTGAGCCGGAGACTCATCTGTCGCTCGGCGCCGCGGACGGTCGCGTAGGTTCTACGCCGCTGCGGCGAGCGGAGGCGGCACATCGGCATCCTCGCGTCGAATGGAACTGGTCGTAGCCCCGATCGAAGTGCTCCGCCTGCGCCTCACGGAAGGGTTCGAAGGCTGGGCGAGCCGGGCCCATGCCCGCTCCTGCGCACTGTCGGGTGGGTCAACTGCACTCGTGTTCCTCGACGCTTTGAGGAATGCCCGGGTCGACTGGTCGCGCATCAGCCTGTTCTGGGTCGATGAGCGCGCCGTTCCGCCCGATGATTCCGACTCGAACTATGGCATGGCCAATCGGGTGCTGCTTACCCCGTTGGGCCGCCAGGCGCCGCGCGCCTTTCGCATGCCGGCCGACTACCCCGATCTCGGCGAGGCCGCGGTCCACTACGACCAGGTCCTGGGCCGCGAGCTTCGCGGCGCTCCGCTCGACCTCGCGATTCTCGGCATCGGCGAAGACGGCCACATCTGCTCGCTCTTCCCCGGGCACCGTGCGCTGATGGCACAAGGACGGGTAGTTGCCGTCGACGACGCGCCCAAGCCGCCGCCACGACGGCTATCGCTCACGCTGGCGTACCTGAGTCACACTCGGCAGATCTGGGTCGTGGTCATTGGTTCGCGCAAGCGGGATGCACTTCAGGCGGCCATTCAGCGGTCGGAGCCCGGCGCCCCGCTCGGCCTTCTGCTGTCGCAGGCGAAGGACGTGACGGTCCTTACCGATCAGAGCGTCCGGCAGATTTAGCGCCGCGCGGCGCCGCCGTCAGCGGTTGACCCATTTGCGCATCAGCCACGCGACGAACGGCGACAGGCGCGTTCGTGTGCAGGCATGTGCCGCGTTCCTGATCGCTTCTGCCTGCGTCGGATAGGTGTGGATCACGCGGGCTACGGTTCGCAGGCCGATGCCTGCGACCATCGCCAGCGAAATGCCATTGATCATCTCGCCGGCGTGGCGCGCAACGACGGTCGCGCCGAGTATCGTGTCGGTTCCGTCGCGGACATGGATCTTGACGAAGCCATCTTCCTCGCCATCGGCGATCGCGCGGTCGACGTCGTGCATCGGCACCGTGTACGTCATCACCGGAATGCCGCGCTCGCGCGCTTCCTTGACGTAGATTCCGACGTGGGCGATCTCCGGATCAGTGTAGGTGCACCACGGAATCGTCAATGCACTGACGCGTTTGCGGCCGAGGAAAAGCGCGTTCTGTACGACTATTCGCGCGGTTGCATCGGCGGCGTCGGTGAACTGATGCTCGAGGCAGACGTCGCCCGCCGCGTAGATGCGCCGGTTGGTGGTTCGCAGGAAATCGTCGATCCGGATTCCGGTTTCGGCATCGTAGGCGACGCCTGCGGCTTCGAGATCCAATTCGTCGACCGCGGGAACGCGGCCGATTCCCGTCAATATCTGGTCGACGCGGATCGTCGCGACGTTGCCGTCGTTGAGGGTTTCGATGCACTTCGTTCCACCTTCGACCCGCACGTTGACCGCAGTTGCGTTGAGGTGGATCTCGACGCCGTCGCGCGCCAGCGCTGCGGCGACCATCTGCGCGGCGTCGCGCTCTTCCTTCGGCAGGAACAGCGGCACGTCGTGCGCAATGACAGTGCGCGAGCCGAAGCGGCAGAAGGCCTGCGCCAGTTCGCAGCCGAGGGGGCCTCCGCCGATCACCAGCAGGCTGGCCGGCAGCGCCGTCAGGTCGAAGACCGTCTCGTTGGTCAGGTAGCCCGCTTCGGCGAGCCCCGGAATCGACGGCAGCCGCGAGCGTGATCCGGTCGCGATCAGCGCCTTCTTGAAGCGCAGCGAGGCGCCGTCAACGTCGACGGCGTCGCCGCTGGTGAAGCGTGCCGTGCCGAAGAACACGTCGATTCCTTCGGCCACGAGTCGTGCCGCCGAATCGACCCGGCTGATGCGCGTGCGGATGCGCCGCATGCGCTCCATGGCCATTGCAAAGTCGACCCGGATGCTCTCCGGCGGCGTCACGCCGAAGTTGGCGGCATCGCGCATCTCTGCATACAGGCGCGAGCTGCGGATCAGGGTCTTGGACGGCACCGAGCCGTAGTTCAGCGAGCCGCCGCCCAGCAGGTGGCGTTCGATCAGCGCGACCTTCGCACCGAGCGCGGCGGCGCGCCGTGCCGCGACCAGACCCGCCGGCCCGGCACCGATGACCAGCAACTGGTACGGCTCGCGCGGCCGTGGATTGCGCCAGTCCGGCGGTCGAGCGTTGTCGCAGAGCTCGCGGTCGTGCGGGCCCTCGCTCGGCTGCTCGAGGGGCGGATGGAGGTCCGGCATCGGCGTGGCTGCGTCCGCGTGGCTACAACCAGCCGCCACGGAATCCCGCGCGGCGCAGGCCGCTCCGGATGTAGGGATTGCCCCGGCCCAGCCGCCAGACCAGGCCCGAACGGTAGTTCTCGATCATCAGCACGATCATCCCCTGGTCGAGGCCGAAAGCGCCCTGCGAAATCCAGCCGGTCGGACCGGCTTCGCCGACGGTCTGGTTGAAGCCGCTGGTGCGAACCAGTTCGCCGGCATCGGTGGGTCCTCCCGCAACCAGGTTGCGCAGCGCCGGCAGTGCGATTTCGGGGGCGAACACCAGCGACGAGAGCACCGACGAACCGGCGATCGTGCCGTCGTCGGGGCCGTAGGGAACGCCGCGCGCCGCATACCCGTAGAACGTCTGGTGTCGCCCTGCCACCAGCCGCGGCGGCGCGCCGGGGCCTTCACCCGCCGAAAGACCCCAGCAGTCCGCGCCGTAGCCCGTGAAGCCGCGCGGATTGCGCGTCGCGTATTCGCGCTGGACGTAGGTTGCGCGGCGGCTGTTCTCGAAATAGTCGCAGTCCTTCTCGCGCATGAAGCTGTCCCGGATGCTGCGAAAATCGATCCACGCGTGGGAGAACTGGTGGATGAAGAGCGGGCCGGCATACAGGAAGTCGTAGCCGTACAGGTTCTCCCACTGGTAGGTCACGGTCCAGGCGCGAAAGCTCTGCTCGGTGAGCGGATGGGTCGGCGAGCCGAGCCCCAGCATGTAGAGCAGGATTGCCTCGCTGTAGCCTTCCCATCCGTAATGCAGGAAGCCGCACTCGGGTTTCCAGCCATGCATCACGGCAGAGCCGTCGCGCTGCGCCCAGCGCCAGTCGACCCGGCGATAGAGCGCGTCGGCGAGGCGGCGCAGTTCGGATTCCGCCGGCGCCTCGGCGCTGAAATACGCCGCGGCGGTCAGCACGCCTGCCATCAGGAATCCGGTATCGATCAGCGACAGCTCGGAGAGCCAGGTGCGCTTTCCGCTGCGCATGTCGAGGAAGTGGAAGTAGAAGCCGCGATATCCGGTTGCGTCGGGGCTGCCGGACTGGTCGCTGTCGGAGAAGAAGCGCAGGACCGCGAGCGAGCGCTCGACCGCGTCGGCGCGCTCCATCCAGCCGTGCTCGACGCCGATCGGATAGGCGGACAGCGCGAAGCCGACCACCGCGATGCTCGACGGCGCGCCATCCCGCGTGGTGTCGGCGATCAACCCGTTTTGCAGATTGACGGTCTGCAGGAAATAGTCGAAGGCGGCGCGCTGCAGGCGAACGAGGAGCGCGTCGTCGGATGCTTCCGTCCCGGCGCGCGCTGGCGACGGACGCGAAGTCTGGCTCGTTTCCTCTCCGCCAGGGAGACGGTCAGGTTGCGGATGGTCCGCCACGCGCAATCGCCCCGTCGACGATCGCCTGCGCTTCCTTCACGATGCGCTGCAGGTGATCGGTGCCGCTGAAACTCTCGGCGTAGATCTTGTAGATCGCTTCGGTGCCCGATGGCCGCGCGGCAAACCAGCCGCTTTTCGCGATCACCTTGACGCCGCCGATCGGCGCGCCGTTGCCGGGGGCGGTGCCCAGGATGCCAGCGATCTTCTCGCCGGCGAGCTCGGTCGCCACGACGCGCTGCGGCGCGAGCCCGGCGAGCTGGCGCTTTTGCTGCGGCGTCGCCG
Organism: Casimicrobiaceae bacterium; assembly: GCA_035934825.1. Taxonomy (GTDB): domain Bacteria; phylum Pseudomonadota; class Gammaproteobacteria; order Burkholderiales; family Casimicrobiaceae; genus VBCG01. The sequence goes on along the minus strand of DASYXO010000248.1, from coordinate 8,404 downwards.
GCGCCTCGACCCGATCGTAGACCGGGTCGCCGAACCCGCGGGCAAGCTCGGTATACAACGTGCCCGGGTCGCGCCCGAGCCGCGCGGTGATCTCGGCGGAGAGCAGCGCCGGAACGATGCCATCCTTGTCGGTGGTCCAGGCCGCGCCGTCACGACGCAGAAAGGCTGCGCCGGCGCTTTCCTCGCCGCCGAACCCGAGCGAGCCGTCGAGAAGTCCTTCGGCGAACCACTTGAAGCCGACGGGAACCTCGAAGAGTCTGCGTCCGAGCCGCGCGGACACCAGGTCGATCACGCGCGTGCTGACGACGGTCTTGCCGACCGCGGCATGGGCCCCCCACTGCGGCCGGTGCGCAAAGAGATAGTCGATCGCCACCGACAGGTAGTGGTTCGGCGGCAGCAGCCCGGCGTGCGCGGTGACGATGCCGTGGCGGTCGTGATCGGTGTCGCAGGCGAATGCGATGTCGAAGCGATCCTTGATGTCGAGGAGACGCTGCATCGCGTAGGGCGACGATGGATCCATGCGGATCCGGCCGTCCCAGTCGACCGTCATGAAGCGAAACGTCGGGTCGACCTCGTCGCTGACGACGGTCAGGTCGAGCCGGTAGCGCTCGGCGATCCGCGCCCAGTAGTGCACTCCGGCGCCGCCGAGCGGATCGACGCCGATGCGGACCTTCGCGTCGCGGATCGCTCCCATGTCGATGACATTGCCGAGGTCGGCGACGTAAGCGTCGAGAAAATCGTGGCGGTGCGTTGTCGCCGCGCGTAGTGCCCGCGCGTGGCCGATGCGCTTCACGCCGTCGAGCGCGCGCTCGAGCAGGCCGTTGGCCGCGGCCTCGATGCCGCCGGTGATGTCCTCGCCGGCCGGGCCGCCGTTCGGCGGGTTGTACTTGAAGCCGCCGTTGTCGGGCGGGTTGTGCGAGGGCGTGACGACGATGCCGTCGGCGAGCCCCGAAGCGCGGCCGCGATTGTGGGTCAGGATCGCGTGCGAGACCGCCGGCGTCGGTGTGTATTCGTCGTGCGTCGCCAGCATCACCTCGACGCCGTTGGCCGCCAGCACTTCGAGCGCACTGGCATACGCCGGCTGCGACAGCGCATGGGTGTCGATGCCGAGGAAGAGCGGTCCGTCGATGCCCTGGCCCTTGCGGTACTGGCAGATCGCCTGCGTGATCGCCAGCACATGCCATTCGTTGAACGAGGTCTCGAACGCCGAACCGCGGTGTCCCGAGGTCCCGAATGCAACCCGCTGCGCCGGCACCGACGGGTCGGGTATCCCGGTGTAATACGCGGTGACGAGCCGAGGCACGTCGACGAGCAAGGACGGCGGTGCCGGCTTGCCGGCGAGAGGACTGATTCGGGTGGCCACGGCGCCGTTGCTATGCGGTCCCAGAATCGCTGCGGAAGCGGCGATAGCGTCGGATCAGCGCGTTGGTCGAGCTGTCGTGCGTGAGCGTGGGCTCGGTCGCGCTCTCGAGTTCCGGCGTCGTCCGCAGCGCCAGGGCCTTACCGAGCTCGACGCCCCACTGGTCGAACGAATCGATGTCCCAGATCACGCCCTGAGTGAAGACGCTGTGCTCGTAGAGCGCGACCAGCGCCCCGAGCGTGGCGGGCGTAAGCCGCTCGGCCAGCAGCGTGTTGGTCGGCCGGTTGCCTTCGAAAACGCGGTGCGGCACCAGCGTCTCCGGCGTGCCGTCGGCGGCGACCTCGGTCGCAGTCTTGCCGAACGCGAGCGCCTCGGTCTGCGCAAACAGGTTCGACATCAAAAGGTCGTGCTGGCGGCCCTGCGGATTCAGGCTCTGGCAGAAGCCGATGAAGTCGCAGGGCACCAGCCGCGTTCCCTGGTGGATCAGCTGGTAGAACGAATGCTGGCCGTTGGTTCCCGGCTCTCCCCACAGAATCGGCGCCGTCTCGAAGTCGACCGGCACGCCGCCCCGGGTCACGTGCTTGCCGTTGCTCTCCATCGTCAGCTGCTGCAGGTACGCAGGAAACCGCTTGAGGTACTGGTCGTAAGGCAGCACGGCAAGCGTCGATGCGCCGAGGAAGTCGACGTTCCAGATTGCCAGCAGCCCGAGCAGCGCCGGGAGGTTCCGCTCGACCGGGGCGCTGCGAAAGTGCTCATCCATGGCGCGGAACCCCGCCAGCATCGACCGGAAGTGGGCGGGCCCGATCGCGATCATCGTCGCCAGGCCGATCGCCGAATCCATCGAATAGCGTCCGCCGACCCAATCCCAGAACCCGAACATGTTCTCGCGCGCGATCCCGAAGCTCCTGACGCCGTCTGCATTCGTCGATACGGCGACGAAATGCCGGCCGACCGCCTTGTCGTCGCCGAGCTGGCCGAGGCACCAGGCACGCGCCGCATGGGCATTGGTCAGCGTCTCCAGCGTCGTGAATGTCTTCGAGCAGACGATGAAGAGGGTCTCGGCGGCGTCGAGACCGCGTGTCGCCTCGACCAGGTCGGTCGCGTCGACGTTGGAGACGAAACGCACGGTCAGGTCGCGCTGGCTGTAGAAGCGCAGCGCTTCGCAGGCCATCACCGGCCCGAGGTCGGAGCCGCCGATGCCGATGCTGATGATGTTGCGGATGCGTTTTCCGGTGTGGCCGCGCCATCGGCCGCTGCGCAGCTCTTCGGCGAACGCCGCCATCCTTTCCAGCACTGCGTGGACTTCGGCGACGACGTCGACACCGTCGACGAAGATCTTCTCGCTCGCCGGAGCACGAAGCGCGACGTGCAGAGCGGCACGACTTTCGGTCGTATTGATCGCGTCGCCGCGAAACATCGCCGCAGTGCGCTCGCGCAAGCCGCATTCGCCGGCGAGCGAGGCGAGCAGCTTCAGCGTCTCGTCGGTGACGCGGTTCTTCGAATAGTCGAGGTAGAGACCGGCGGCCTCGAGTGCGTAGCGGTCGCCGCGATTCGCGTCGGCGGAAAACAGCTCGCGCAGGTGGACCCGGCCGATCTTTGCGTGGTGCGCGACCAGCGCCCGCCATGCCGGGCGCGCGGTCAGCGCAAGGTCGGATGGCGGCGCCGCGGCGTTGCCCACCGAGGGGGCGGGATTCGAGCCTCGTGGCGGCCCGGCGGTGCTCATCGAGCGTGGACTCCTGCAAGCTGCGAGCTCCTTGCGCGGATGCGCGAAAGCAGCGCAGTCCACGACTTCGAGAAGGCATCGGCGCCTTCGCGCTGCAGGCGCGCGGCCAGCGCCTGGTCGTCGATGCCCTCGCGCCTGAATTCCTCGAGCACTGCCTCGGCGTCGCCGCCGTCGAACGGCAGTACTGCGCCAACCTTGCCATGGTCGGCGTACGCATGCAGGGTCTTCTCCGGCATCGTGTCGATCGTATCGGGCGCCGCCAGCGCTTCGACGTAGAGCGTGTCGGCTGCCTGCGGGTCCTTGGTCCCGGTGCTGGCCCAGAGCAGCCGCTGCGGACGCGCGCCGGACTTCGCGAGCCCTTGCCAGCGCGCCGATGCAAGCAGATCGCGATAGGCCTTGTAGGTGCGCATTGCAACCGCGATGCCCAGGCGGTTCCGGTGCCGCGGCGAGGCATCGTCCTGCACTGCAACGTCCCAGCGGCTGACGAACAGCGAGGCGACCGATCCGACCCTTGGATCGAGGCCGGCAGCGATGCGGCGCTCGATGCCACGCAGGTAGGCCCCGGCGGCCGCGAGGTAATGCTCGCGCGAAAAGAGCAAGGTGACATTGATCGGCACGCCGGCGAAGATCGATTCCTCGATCGCCGGCAGGCCCGCCGGCGTTCCCGGAATCTTGATGAACAGATTGGGCCGCGCGGCGGCTGCATGTTGCCGCGCCGCGGCGCGAATCGTCTTCGCGGTGTCGTCGGCGAGCAGCGGGGAGACCTCGAGCGAGACCCAGCCGTCGACGCCGCCGGTCGCCTCGAAAGCCGGCCGGAGCAGGTCGGCAGCCTGCGTCAGGTCGTGCCGCGCGAGCGCGAAGAAGAGGTCCTCGCCGGACTTTCCCTGGCGCGCCAGGGTGCCGATCGCCTCGTCGTAGAAATGGCCGTTGGCGATCGCATGTTCGAAGATCGTGGGATTCGAGGTGAGCCCCGTCACCGACAACTCGGCGATGTATCGTGCCAGCGTGCCGTTCGTAAGAATTTCCCGGGTGATGTTGTCGAGCCAGAGGCTCTGGCCAAGTTCCTGGAGCCTTCGCGTATTCGGGTTCATCGTTGTTCCCTTGTCATCCGGACGGTCCCTCGCGTTCATGCCTCGGCCCTCGGGTCGGGGTCCGGGTTGTGCCAGCCGCCATCGCCGGCGACCAGCGCGTCCGCGGCGGCCGGTCCCCACGTGCCCGGCGCGTAGGGCAGCGCGGCATGGTGATTCGCGAGCACCGGATCCACCACCGCCCAGGCTGCTTCTACCGCGTCCTGGCTGGTGAACAGCGCGCCGTCGCCGGCCATCGCATCGCCGAGCAGCCGCTGGTAGGTCGCCTCCCCGCTTTCGGCGTCTTCGCAAAGATAGAGCTCGCGCTGGTCCCCGATGAATTCCTTGCCCGGACGCTTGACACGAGCCGCAAGCGCAATGGCCGAGGCCGGCTGCAGCCTGAACCGCACATAGTTGGCGCGGCCTTCCATCGGTCGCGCGTCGTCGAACAGCCTCTGCGGCGGCGGCCGCAGTTGCACCAGCACCTCGACGGCCGTGTTCGGCAGCCGCTTGCCGGCGCGCAGGAACCACGGCACCCCGGCCCAGCGCCAAGAGTCGATGAACAGGCGCAGCGCGCAGAAGGTCTCGACATCGGAGTCGGTCGCGACGTCTTTTTCCTCGCGATAGCCGGCGTACTGCCCGCGCACCACGTCGTCGGGTGCCAGCGATTGCATCGCATGAAAAACGCTCGACTTGGCGCTGTGCACCGCCGCAAAGCTCTGATAGGCGGGCGGCTCCATCGCGAGCAGCGCGACGATCTGGAACAGATGGTTCTCGACCACGTCGCGGAGGCAGCCCGCGCTTTCATAGAAGCCGCCGCGCTGGCCGACGCCGAAGCTCTCGGCCAGCGTCACCTGAACGCTGGCGACGCGGTCACGGTTCCAGATAGGCTCGAGAAACGAATTCGCGAATCGGAAATAGAGGATGTTCATGATCGCCTCCTTTCCGAGATAGTGATCGATGCGAAAGATCGACGATTCCGGAAACACCGAGTGGGCGATCGCGTCGAGCTCGCGTGCCGAGGCGAGGTCGCGACCGAAGGGCTTTTCGACGATGACGCGGGAGTTTCCGCCGAGCCCCGCAGCGCCGAGGCTCGTGATCACGGTGGAGAACAGCGCCGGCGGAATCGCCAGGTAGTGCGCAGGGCGCTGTGCGCGGCCGAGCGCGGCTTTCAGTGCGGTGAATGTCGCCGGGTCCTTGTAGTCGCCGCACACGTACCGCAGCAGCGACATCAGGCGATCGAACGCGGCCGGGTCGTCGATCCCGCTCTCGCGTTCGACACTGTCGTGTACGCGCCGGTGCAGCTGATCGGTGCTCCACTTCGACGATGCGACGCCGATCACCGGGACCGTCAACGCACCTGCCTTGGCCATCGCATAGAGGGCCGGGAAGATCTTCTTGCTGGCAAGGTCGCCGGTGAAGCCGAAGATGACCAACGCGTCGGAATGCGGTGCGCCGGCGCTGGACCCTGCCGTTGTCACTGGGCTCATTTCGCAGACCCTGCGATTGGCTCGACGTGGCCGCCGAATTCATGCCGCATCGCCGATAGTACCTGGTTGGCAAAGCAGGCTTCGCCGCGCGACGCGAAGCGCTCGTACAACGCGGCGCTGAGTACGTGTGTCGGCACCGCTTCGTCGATCGCCGCCTGGATGGTCCAGCGGCCTTCGCCCGAGTCGGAGACGCGTCCGTCGTAGGCCTCGAGTTCCGGGTCCTTAAGCAGTGCGGCGGCGGTCAGGTCGAGCAGCCAGGAGCCGATCACGCTGCCACGGCGCCACACTTCGGTGATCTCGGACAGGTTCATTTCGTATTGGTAGAACTGCGGATCGCGCAGCGGCGTGGTTTCGGCGTCACTGGTGCGCGTGCGGGCGCCGACGCCGGCGTTGCGCAGGACGTTGAGCCCTTCGGCATACGCCGCCATCACGCCGTACTCGATGCCGTTGTGAACCATCTTGACGAAGTGGCCGGCGCCGTGCGAGCCGCAATGCAGGAAGCCCTCTTCGGCGCCGGTGATGACACCGCTGCGGCCGGGGGTGCGTGGCGCCGCTGCTGCGCCCGGTGCGAGCGATGAGAATATGGGCCTCAGGTGTTCCACGGTCTCGGTCTCGCCGCCGATCATCAGGCAGTAGCCGCGATCCAGCCCGGCGACGCCGCCGCTGGTGCCGACGTCGACGTGCCGGTATCCCGAAGCGGCCAGCTCCTTCGCGCGCCGGATATCGTCGCGGTAGTAAGAGTTTCCGCCGTCGATCACCATGTCGCCGGGGTCGAGCTGCGGCACGAGCGCGTCGAGTACCTTGTCGACGACCCCGGCCGGTACCATCATCCAGATCGCCCGCGGCCGGGCCATCTTCGACGCCAGCTCGGCGAGCGACGCGGCGCCATCGGCGCCCTCCCTGCGCATGCTTGCGATCGCCGCGGGCTGCGCATCATGGACGATGCACGCGTGGCCCTTGCTCATCAGGCGCCGCGCCATGCTCGCCCCCATTCGACCCAAACCGATCATTCCGAGCTGCATCTGATTCTCCCTTGTCGGCGCTGGCGATCACGTTCCACGCCAGACGGTCACGACGACCGCATGACGCCGGCCGTCGTCGACCATGGCAATGGTCGCACCCGGCGTCTCGACGCCGTCGAGCGTGACCCCCGCAGCGGCGGCCGATCCGGACTCGCGGCAAGCGATATCGTAGGTCGACGCGCCGTAGCGGTAACTCACTTCGAATGCTTTCCAGGCTCCGGGTAGGAGCGGACGCAGCGACAGTTGGTTCCGGCTGCGCCCGAGACCCAGCAGCGAATCGACGATCAACTGGTACATCCAGCCCGCGGACCCGGTGTACCAGGTCCAGCCGCCGCGACCGGCGTGCGGCGCGAACGCGTACACGTCGCCGGCGACGACGTAGGGCTCGACCTTGTAGGTGTCGATGTCGCCGCCGCTGGCCGCGTGGCGCACCGGGTTGAGCAGCGCGAGCAGCTCCCAGGCACGTTCGGCGTCGCCCAACGCCGCGAATGCGAGCGTCGCCCAGACGGCAGCGTGAGTGTACTGACCACCATTCTCGCGCACGCCGGGGACATAGCCCTGGATGTAGCCGGGGGATGGCTTCGAGGTATCGAACGGAGGGTCGATAAGCTGGATCAGGCGCGTGTCGCGGCGCACCAGGCGCCGATCGACTGCCTCCATGGCGCGCCGCGCCGGTTCCGCGCTGGCTGTGCCCGACAGCACCGACCAGCTCTGCGCGATCGAATCGATCTGGCACTCTGCGTTGGTCGCCGAGCCGAGCGGCGTGCCGTCGTCGAACCAGGCGCGTCGATACCAGGCACCGTCCCAGGCCGATGCCTCGATGCGCTGGCGCAGCCGCGCCGACTCGCTTTCACAAGTTTCGGCGAACGCCGGATCCGACCGCCGGCGAGCCCATGGCGCGAAGCGCGTCAGCACGGCGGCCAGGAAGAAAGCCAGCCAGACGCTTTCACCCTTGCCGCCGACGCCGACCAGGTTCATGCCGTCATTCCAGTCGCCCGATCCCATCAATGGCAGGCCATGCGAACCGTATCGCAGGCCGAGGCGAATCGCACGCACGCAATGCTCGTAGAGGCTCGCGGCCTGCGCAGATACTTTCGGCAGCTCGTAATTCGACTGCTCGCCATCTTTCAGCGGACGGCTCTCGATGAACGGGCAGGCTTGGTCGAGAACGCCGGCGTCACCGGTGATTTCGACATAGCGGCAGGTTGCAAGCGGCAGCCACAGATAGTCGTCGGAGCAGCGCGTGCGCACGCCTTTGCCCGTGGGCGGATGCCACCAGTGCTGCACATCGCCTTCCGGGAACTGGCGCGATGCCGCGCGCAACAAATGCTCGCGGACCAGTCCTGGCGTGGCGTGGACCAGGGCCATCACATCCTGCAACTGGTCGCGAAAGCCGTACGCGCCGCTCGACTGGTAGAACCCCGTGCGTCCCCACAGGCGCGACGCAATCACCTGGTAGAGCAGCCAGCCATTGGCCAGTGCGTTCAGCGTCGGATCCGGGGTTCGCACCTGGATCGCGCCGAGCGTCTCGCGCCAGAATCGATGCACCGCTTCGAGGGCGGTGTGTGCGGCGTCTGCCCCGCGCCAGCGGCGGACCAGTTCGCGCGCTTCGTCGGCGGTTTTGCCAGCGCCAAGCCGGAAGACGATCTCGCGCTCCTCCTCCGGCGCCAGCTCGATCACGACACGCAGTGCCGCGCAGGGATCCAGCGCAGCGCCGACGCGGCCGGAAAGCCGTGCCTGAG
>DASYXO010000215.1:0-4402 GCA_035934825.1 Casimicrobiaceae bacterium | reverse complement strand
CCATTCGAGCTGCCCCGAGCCCGGGATCGCGGGTATCGTCGAGGTCTCGCGGCTCGCCTATCCCGATGCGACGCAGTTCGATCCGGAAAGCGCCTATTTCGATGCGAAGGCGACGCGCCATGCGCCGCGGTGGTTCAACGTGAACGTGAAGCTCGTGCGCAAGACGCGCCTGGTCACGTTGCCCGAGTTGCGTGCGGCGCCCGGACTCGAGGACATGGTCATCCTGCGGCGCGGCAACCGGCTGTCGATCACGCCCGTCACCCCGGCCGAGTGGAAGATCGTCGAGAGGCTCGCGGCACGACCCTGACGCCCGGAGTCTTGCCGCCTGCATCACTGCCGCCGCCGCTGCCGTTCAGCCGCTTTTCAACTCCCCTCCGGACCCCATGGACTGGACGATGCTCCCGGTGCTGCTCGCGCTGGGTGCGGCCGTCGGCTTCATGGCCGGCCTGCTCGGCATCGGCGGCGGCATGTCGATCGTTCCCCTGCTGACGCTTCTGTTCACGGCGAGGGACTTTCCGCCGGAACACGTCGTCCACATGGCGGTCGGCACCGCCACCGCGTCGATGATGTTCACCGCACTGTCGTCGGTGCGTGCGCATGCGCAGAAGCGCGCCGTCCTGTGGGTGGTCGTTGCGGCGATGGCACCCGGCATCGTGCTGGGCTCGCTCGTCGGCCCGCAGGTCGCGAGCGCGCTGCCCGGGCGGGTGCTCGCCGCAGTGTTCGCAGTGTTCACCTGGTCATCGGCGACGCGGACGCTGGTCGCGCGTCCGCCCAGGCCCGGCCGCGAGCTCCCCGGCAGGTTCACGCTGTTCGGCGTAGGGGCCGGCATAGGCGTCGTGTCGAGCCTGCTCGGCGCGGGTGGCGGATTCATCACGATTCCCTATCTAGGGCACCACAACGTCAAGATTCACAACGCGGTGGCGACGTCGGCGGCGCTGGGGCTGCCGATCGCCGTCGCCGGCACGATCGGCTACGTCATCGCGGGCCTGCGGCAATCCGGCCTTACTGCCTGGTCGGTCGGCTACGTGTACCTGCCGGCGATGGTCATGATCGTCATCGCAAGCATGGCGGTCGCGCCCATCGGAGTCGCGATGGCGCACCGCTGGCCCGCGCCGAGGTTGCGCCGGGCGTTCGCGGCGCTGCTCTATGTGTTGGGCGCATACATGTTCATCAAGGCCGCGCGAGGCTGAGCGCGCGCAGGTCGGCGGTCTCCCGCCTGCGTCGCGTTGGGCATGGCGGGCGGGACCGGGGCGCTGCGCCCGGTTCCGCTAGCCCTGGCGTGATCGCGCTTGCGCGCCAGCGCAGCGGCAGGTATTACGGCTCTGACCCCATTTTTTCGGCGGCGATGGTCTCCGTCCGCGCGTAGCCGCGAATTGCGGCTGGCGCGCCACCCGCGGACACGCGAACCGCGCAGTACTTGAATTCGGGGATCTTGCCGAACGGGTCGAGCACCGCGTTCGTGAGCAGGTTCGCCGCCGCTTCGTAGTAGCAGAACGGGATGAACACACTGCCGCGCGGCGTGCCGTCGTCGGCGCGAGCATAGAGCGACACGCTGCCGCGGCGCGACGCGACGGTGATCGTGCCGCCCGCTGCGACCCCGAGTTCGGCCAGGTCCTGCGAATTGACCGACGCGACCGGGAACGGCTCGATCGCATCCAGCGCCTCGCTGCGCCGCGTCATGCTGCCCGTATGCCAGTGCTCGAGCTGGCGTCCGGTGATCAGCACGAACGGCCATGCGGCGTCGGGTTTCTCGGCGGCCGGAATGATCTGCGCGGGGACGAGCTGAGCCCTGCCACTCTCGGTCGGGAAGCGGTCGATGAACACGACCGGCTCGCCCGGGTCGCCCTCGTGCTCGCAAGGGTAGGTGACGCAGTGCTCGCGCTCGAGGCGCTCCCAGGTGATGCCGGCGATCGACGGCATCGCCTTGCGCATCTCGTCGAACACGTCGCGGGGATGGCCGTAGGGCCAGTCGAGTCCGAGCTGCCGCGCCATGTCGACGATGATCGCGAGGTCCTGGCGTGCCTCGCCTGGCGGCTGCAGCGCCTGGCGCGCGAGCTGGACGGTCCGGTCGGTGTTGGTGAAGGTGCCGGTCTTCTCGGGGAACGCCGAGGCCGGCAGGATCACGTCGGCGAGGTACGCGGTCTCGGTCAGGAAGATGTCCTGCACGACGAGCATCTCGAGCTTGGCGAGCGCCGCGCGGGCGTGATCGACGTCGGGATCGGACATCGCCGGGTTCTCACCCATGATGTACATGCCGCGGATCTTGCCGGCGTGGACGGCGTCCATGATCTCGACGACGGTCAGGCCGGGGTTGGGATCGAGCGTCGTGCCCCACAGCTTCTCGAACATCGAGCGCACGTCGCTGCTGCCGACCCGCTGGTAATCCGGATACATCATCGGGATCAGCCCGACGTCGGACGCGCCCTGCACGTTGTTCTGGCCGCGCAGCGGATGCAACCCGGTGCCCGGGCGCCCGATCTGCCCGGTCATCATCGACAAGGCGATCAGGCAGCGCGCGTTGTCGGTGCCGTGGATGTGCTGCGAAATGCCCATGCCCCACAGGATCATCGACCCGCGCGATTTCGCGAACAGTCGCGCGACTTCGCGCAGCGTGGCGGCATCGATGCCGCAGATCGGCGCCATGGCCTCGGGGCTGAACTTCGCCACGTTGTCGCGCAATTCGGCGTAGCCGCTGGTGCGGTCGTTGACGAAGCTCTCGGCGACCAGGCCCTCCTCGACGATCGCGTGCATCATCGCATTCAGCATCGCGACGTCGGTGTCGGGCTTGAACTGCAGGTAATGCGCAGCGTGGCGCGCGAGCTCGGAGCGTCGCGGGTCGGCGAGGATCAGCTTGGTGCCGTTCTTCACCGCGTTCTTGATCCACGTCGCGGCGACCGGATGGTTGGAGACCGGGTTGGCGCCGATCAGCAGCACGACCTCGGCTTGCATCACGTCCATCACCGGATTCGACACTGCGCCCGAGCCGATGCCCTCGAGCAGCGCTGCGACGGACGACGCGTGGCACAACCGCGTGCAGTGGTCGACGTTGTTCGTACCGAAGCCCGTGCGCACGAGCTTCTGGAAGAGATACGCCTCCTCGTTGCTGCCCTTGGCCGAGCCGAATCCCGCGAGTGCCGCGGGTCCGTGGGTGTCGCGGAGGGTCCGCAGCGTCCCGCCGGCGAGGGCGAGCGCCTCCTCCCAGGTCGCTTCGCGGAACACCGACAGCGGATGGTCTGGGTCGACGGTGAAGTCCGCGGACTTGGGAATGCCCGGCCTGCGGATCAGCGGCCGGGTGAGCCGCTGCGGATGGGAGACGTAATCGAACCCGAAGCGGCCCTTGACGCACAGCCGCTCATGGTTGGCGGGGCCGTCGCGCCCCTCGACCCGGACGATCCGGTTGTCGCCGACGTGATAGGTGATCTGGCAGCCGACACCGCAGTACGGGCACAGCGACGCGACCTCGCGGTCGACCGGCTGCAGGTACGCCTCCTGCGCCGGTGCGAGCGCGCCGGTCGGACAGGCCTGCACGCATTCGCCGCAAGCGACGCAGGTCGACGCGCCCATCGGATCGTCGAGGTCGAACACGATCTTCGAATGCGAGCCGCGGAACGCATAGCCGATGACGTCGTTGACCTGCTCCTCGCGACATGCGCGCACGCAGCGCGTGCATTGGATGCAGGCATCGAGGTTGACGGACATCGCTGCGTGCGAGAGGTCGGCGGCCGGCTGCGCCCGCGGCGCGAAGCGCGGCTTGCCGATGCCGAGCGCCTTCTTCCAGTGATCGAGCTCCGAATCCTTGCGGTAGGCCTTCTCCGGCACGTCGGAGGCGAGCATCTCGACGACCAGCTTCTGGGCGTGCAGCGCCCGCGCGCTGTCGCTCGCCACCTCCATGCCGACAGTCGGCGCGCGGCAGCACGACGGGGCCAGGACGCGCTCGCCCTTGATCTCGACCATGCACGAGCGGCAATTGCCGTCGGGGCGATAGCCGGGCTTGTAGCACAGCCGCGGGATCTCGACGCCGGCGCGATCGGCGGCCTCGAGGATCGTCTCGCCGGGCCGCGCCTCGATCTGGGTGCCGTTCAGCAGAAAGGGAACCGCTTGCTGCTCGGCGACGGCTTCGTGGGGTGCGTTCATGCGTTCGACTCCAGCTCCTGCGGAAAGTACTTGAATACGCAGGCGAGGGGATTGGGCGCGGCCTGCCCGAGGCCGCAGATCGAGGCGTCGGCCATCGCTTGCGCGAGATCGTCGAGCAGCGGCCGGTCCCAGGTCGGGTGCTCCATCAGCGCGACCGCTTTCACGGTGCCGACGCGGCAGGGCGTGCATTGTCCGCAGGATTCGTCGGCGAAGAATCGCATCAGGTTGAGCGCCGCGTCGCGTGCCCGGTCGTGCTGCGACAGGATGA
>DASYXO010000202.1:0-8280 GCA_035934825.1 Casimicrobiaceae bacterium | reverse complement strand
TTGGTCGTCGGTCGCATCGAGTTCGACTGGCACCTGCTGCCCGATCCGTGTCCCAGCAAGGTCCTTGCAGAACGCGACGCGCGCAATTCGCAGGCTTACGTCAATTTCTTCAAGCGCAACAAGGTCCGGGTCGTCAACATGAGCTGGGGCGGTAGTGTAAAGGGTGTCGAGGAAGCGCTCGAGATGTGCAACATCGGCAAGGATCCGAACGACCGCAAGGCGATTGCCCGCGAGCTCTTCGACATCCAGAAGAACGCGCTGACCCGGGCTTTCGCGAGCGCGCCTGGCATCCTGTTCGTCACCGCCGCCGGCAACAGCGACCAGAACGCGTCGTTCGCCGAGGACATTCCCGCCGACATCTCGCTGCCGAACCTGATCACAGTCGGCGCGGTCGACAAGGCCGGGGACGAGGCATCGTTCACGAGCTACGGGCCGACGGTCGTCGTCGATGCCAACGGCTACCAGGTCGAAAGCGTCATTCCCGGCGGCGAGAAGCTGGCCGAATCGGGGACGTCGATGGCCTCTCCCCAGGTGGTGAACCTGGCAGCGAAAATGCTCGCGGTCGATCCGCGTCTCACCCCGCCACAGTTGATCGCGGTCATTCGCGCCACCTCCACGACGAGCGCTGACGGACGCCGCAACCTCATCGACCCGAAGAAAGCGCTGGCCATGGTCGAGCCGCGCGCGTCGCCGTGATCAGATTGGGGTCAGAGCAGGAGAAATTGGGGTCAGAGCTGTAATAACTGAAGAAATTGGGGTCAGAGCTGTATTGACTGGGCCGGACCAGCGTCGCGTTGGGTCGCACCCGCGCCCAGTCAATACAGCTCTGACCCCAATTTCTTCAGTTATTACAGCTCTGACCCCAATTTCTCCTGCTCTGACCCCAATTTAGCGGGGTGGCGCGACGCCGAGCTTCTCGGCCCACGGCGCGAGCGCCGGCAGGATCGATGCATGGAGCAGCGCACCCTCGGCGCTCTGCTTCCGATGCAGCGCCAGCGCGCGCTCGCCCGGCAGGCGCACCGGCAACCCGCCGGGCCGTGGCGTCGCGTCGTGACAGGCGCGGACCAGCCAGTCGGTCTGCCGCGTGAAGGCGTCGAGACCGCCGAATGCACCGGGATCGAGCGCCTGCACGAACACCGTTGCGCCCCAGCCTTCGGCGGGATCGGCGCGGCCGTGGCCTGCGAGGCCGGCGGTCAGTGCCTCGACCAGAAGCGCGAGCGCGAATCCTTTGTGCCCGGCATCGAGTCCACCCAGCGGCAGCAGCGTCCCCTTGGGCTCGCCGAAGAGAACGGCGGGGTCGCGCGTCGGATGGCCCTGCGCATCCTGGATCCACGGGTGGGGCAGCAACTCGCCCGCCTTGTGCAGCCGCGAAGTCATGCCGTTGGTCGTGTAGCTCGCCGACACGTCGAGCAGGATCGGGTCGCCCGAGGTCGGAATGCCGGCCGCGAGCGGATTGGGGGTGAACACCGATGTGATCGCTCCGAACGGCGCGACGCTGTGCGTCGACGGGTCCGAGCATTGGATGATCGCCATCATGCCGCGATCGGTTGCCCGCTTCGCGTACGCGGCGAGGGCGGCGATGTGGTGCGAGCGGCGGACCACCACCGTTCCGCTGCCGCATTGGGACGCCATCGACATCGCCGCGTCGAGCGCCCGCAGGGTCAGCCACGGGCCCGGCAGTCGGCGGCCATCCCAGGCCTGGGTGGCGGCGCGAGCACTGGTCACTTCGGGCTCGCCGGCCGCAGCCATTGCGCCCTGCGAGAGCTCGTTCAGGTAACCGGGCAGCTGCGCCAGGCCATGCGTGGTGTGGCCCATCAGGTCGCCATCGACGAGGACCGATGCGACATCCCTCGCGATGTCGTCGCGCATGCCGGCGCGCATCAGCAGCTCCCGGCCGTAGGCGATCAGCACTGCCGGGGGGTAGCGAGGCATGCAGAAGATTCTAGCAGGCTGGTACAGTCGCGATTTCCGGCTTCCGGGCTCGCCTCACCGGCCATCGCGACTGCTTCGTGCTGCCTTCGTCGCTGCAGATCAGCATCGTCACGCATCGTCCCGACTTGGCGCTGCTCGAGCACACGCTCGATACGCTGGGCGTGGCGATTGCGGCGGCGCAGGACGCGGGTGCGCTGCGGACGGTCCACCTCGCGCTGATCGACAACAGTGAGGATCCGGTGATCGCCGCGCGCGTCGCCGAGCTCGGGCGCGCACGCTTCGCCGACGCAAAGGTGCACGTCATGGTCCTGAACGGCCACGCCAACATTGGCTATGGCGCGGCACACAACCTGGTGCTTCACGGCACCGGCTCCGATTACCACCTGGTCTTGAACCCCGACGCGGAACTCGCACCCGATGCACTGGTCAATGCAATCCGGTGGCTGGATGCCCACGCGGATGTCGGGGCCCTGGCGCCCGCGGCGACAGGCCCCGATGGGGCGCGCGAATACCTATGCAAGCGATATCCGGCGGTGCTCGACCTGCTGCTGCGAGGATACGCGCCGCGCTGGCTGCGAAGGGCGTTCTCGCGACGGCTCGCGCGCTACGAGCTGCGCGACATCGTCGACGCCGATCCGCCGCGCGATGCGGTCGGGATTCCGATGTTGTCCGGCGCGTTCATGCTGGTGAGGCGCGGGGCGATCGACCGCAGCGGGGGATTCGATCCGCGCTTCTTCCTCTATTTCGAGGACTTCGACTGGAGCCGGCGGCTTTCCGTGATCATGCGCAATGCCTACGTGCCCAGCGTGCGCATCGTGCATCACGGTGGGGGCGCAGCGCGCAAGGGGCCGCGTCACCTGCGCTGGTTCATCGCGAGCGGCTTTCGCTTCTATCGCAAGCACGGCTGGAAATGGTTGTGAGCGAACCCACAATCGCCGTCACTGGCGGGACGGGGTTCATCGGCCGCGCTTTCTGCGCGAGGGCCGCATCGAGGGCGCGGGGGGCGTCGCCTTGCGGTGCGGCCGCCGGTTCGCCGCTGCGCGTGCTGGTGCGCGACCGACGCCGGGCGGAGGCAGTCCTGCCCTCCGGCGTCGAGCTCGTCGAGACGGACCTCGAGACAGCGGGTGTCGCCGATCTGGCCCGGACGCTGACCGGCGCCGCTGCCGTCGTCCATCTCGCCGGTCGTGCCCACATGATCAACGAGCCTGCCTCGGATCCCGATGCGGCATATCGCCGCGCCAATGTCGACGCAACAGCGAAGCTCGCCGAGGCGGCAGTTGCCGCGGGCGTCAGCCGCTTCGTGTTGGCCAGCACGATCAAGGTCAACGGCGAGTCGACGATCCGCGGGCGGCCGTTCCTTCCCGACGACCCGCCGCGGCCCGAAGACGCCTATGCACGCAGCAAGCACGCGGCCGAAGTCGCGCTCGAGCGCATCGCGCAGGGCACGCCTATGCTGCCGCTGGTCCTGAGGCTGCCGCTGGTCTACGGGCCGCACGCCCACGGCAATTTCCGCCGGCTGGTCGACGCGGTCGCGGCGCGCCGCTGGCTGCCGTTCGGGGCCATCGACAACCGGCGTTCACTCCTCGGGCTTCCCAACCTGCTGGATGCGATCGACGCCGCGTTGCATGCAATGCCGGAACAGACGACGAGCACCGGAACCTCCCGGCGCAACGTTCACCTGATCGCCGACGCCGCGCCTGTCTCGACGCCCGAGCTCGTGCGCGCTATCGCGCACGCGCTGGGCGTGGAGACGCGGCTGTTCCCCGTGCCCGTCGGCCTGCTGCGCCTCGTGGGCGCACTGA
The DNA here is from genome assembly GCA_035934825.1 of Casimicrobiaceae bacterium. Taxonomy (GTDB): domain Bacteria; phylum Pseudomonadota; class Gammaproteobacteria; order Burkholderiales; family Casimicrobiaceae; genus VBCG01. Next base: position 4,546 of record DASYXO010000202.1, on the reverse strand, counting down.
CAGGTCGCGCCGCGCTCCTCGAGCGGCTGACCGGATCTCTGGAGGTCGATTCGACGTCGTTCGCGCGCGCGACGGGGTGGCAACCGCGGCCGTTCGCGATCGGTGCGGCGATGCTCGAGCCACGTTCGTGCCGATGAACAACGCAATCCTGCTGGTCTCTACGGCGACGCAGTACATCGGCACCGCGCGCATGCCGGCTGCGCTGACCGCAGCGGGTTTCGAGGTGTCGCTGCTCACGCCGCTGAATTCGCTTGCAGCGAAGAGCCGCCACGTCCGCCGCTGCAGCTTCCTTCCGGACAACGCGTCGCCGACGCAGTGGCTCGCGGCCTTCGTCAGGATGGTCGAGCTCGTGTCGCCGCGATTGGTCCTTCCCTGCGACGACAACTCCGCGCGCCTGCTGCAATCGCTGGTCCTCACGCCGCCGGCAGCCCTTCCCGCAGCCACGGGTCTCGGGCTCGCATCGCTGGTGCGCGAATCGCTGGGAGACCCGGAATACTATGCGACCAGCATCGACAAGCGGCTGCTCGCACCGGCGGCGCAGGCGCTGGGCGTGCGAGTCCCGCCCTACGATCTCGTGTCCTCGCTGCAGGCAGCGGAAGCCTTCGCCGCCGCCCAGGGCTACCCGGCGGTGCTGAAGCTCGGTCACGGTTCTGCAGGGGAATGGGTTCGCATCGTCGGCGATCGCGCCGAGCTTGCGCGCTCGTTCGCCGAGTTGGTGTCGGCGCCGCCTCCCGTGCTGGGGATCCCCGAGCCAAGGTCCGTGCTGGTCCAGGCGCGCATCGAGGGCAACAGCGTGCTGCAGTCGATCGTCGCGTGGGGCGGCAGGGTTCTCGCCGGCTATGCGCGCGAGAAGCTGGTGTCGCATGCGCCGCCGATGGGACCCGCGACGGTGTCGCGCACCTTCCATTGCCCGGAGGCGCGCTCGTCCTCCGAGCGGCTTGCCACGGGCCTGCGCATGAATGCATTCTTCGGCGTAGAGTTCATCGCGGACCGGCGCAGCGGCGAGTTGTATCTGCTCGAGATCAATCGCCGCATCACGCCGGGAACGCACGTCGGCGCCCTGGTTGGCGTCGACCTGTGCAAGGCGCTTTACGCTGCGCTGGACGGCGGGCCGCCACCGGGTCGCGACGATCTGGTCGAGGGCGAGGAGCACGTGTATGCCCATTTCCCGCAGGAATGGTTGCGCGACCCGATGAGCCGGTACCTGCGCGAGTGCCGCGTCGACCTGCCATGGGACGACCCGGAGCTGCTCGAGGCGATGGTCGCGATCGGCCGCGGGTGATGAAGCCGGTGCACGCAATCGGAGGACGCAGGGAAGCGCCGCACTGGCGGTTGTGGAGCGTTGCTTTGCTGATGGCGCTGGGCGGTCCCGCAGCCATGGCGACCGATGGCGCGCATTACCCGAGCCATCCCGTGCGCCTGATCGTGCCGTTCGGGCCGGGCAGCGGCGGGGATTTCCTCGCGCGACTGGTCGGAGCGAGGCTCGCGCGGGATCTCGGAGAGCCGGTCGTCGTCGAGAATCGCCCCGGAGCTGGTGGCAACATCGCGATGAATCTCGTTGCCAGAGCGGAGCCCGACGGCTACACGCTGGTGCTTGGCAACGCCGGCACCAATACGGTCAATCCGAGCCTTTACCGCCGGCCGGGTTTCGATCCGATCCGCTCGTTCGTGCCCATTACCAAGCTCACGACGGTGCCGAGCGTGATCGTTGCAGGTCCTTCGTCACCGGTACGCACGCTGGCGGAGCTCATCGAGCTTGCGCAGCGCGAGCCGGGGCGGATCAACTATGCGACGCTGGGCCTTGGGCTCAGCTCGCATCTGGCGATGGTTGAATTCTCGACGCGGGCAGACATCGAGCTCACGCCCATTCCGTATGGCGCGGGTGGCGTCCTCAAGGCCGTCCTGGCGGGCGAGGTGCCCCTCGCCGTCACCGCGGTCGAAGTGGTCCGCAAGAACGTCGAGGCCGGCCGGCTAAAGGCGCTCGCAGTCACCAGCGAGCACCGGGTCCCCACGCTGCCGGACACGCCGACCGTGGCCGAGCAGGGCTTTCCCGGGTTCGACATGCAGTCGTGGTACGGCGTCCTCGCTCCACGCGGAACGCCTGCCCGGATCGTCGATCGGTTGAACGCGGACCTCGTGCGAATCGTGCACGAGCCCGACATCGCGAAGCAGATCGTCGATGCCGGGCAGCAGGTCGTCGGCAATACGACGGATGAATTCGCTGCCGATATCCGCGCCGGTCTCGCGCGCGGGCGCAAGCTCGTCGACCAGCTGGGAATCCACGTCGACTGAACGCATCCGGTCCGGATCCACACGACCATGCGTCGACCGCACGCGGCGGGCCGGGCCGATCCGGGCCATCGCCTATAATCGATGCCTTTCGATGGCCTGCAAAATGCATCCTGGTTGCCATTGCGCCGAGTCGTCGCTCCGAAGGTCCGCCGCATGACGTCGCGCGCCCACGGCCGGCGGGCCGACGAGCTGCGTTCGCTGACGATCGCGCGAGGCTGGACCAGGCACGCCGAAGGCTCGGTGCTGATCGAGACCGGGGACACGCGCGTGCTGTGCACGGCGAGCGTCGAGGACGGCGTGCCTGCGTTCCTGAAAGGCAAGGGCCAGGGTTGGCTTACGGCGGAGTACGGAATGCTGCCGCGCTCGACCAGCACGCGGATGCGCCGCGAGGCGGCGGAAGGGAAGCAATCGGGGCGCGCGCAGGAAATCCAGCGCCTGATCGGCCGCTCGCTGCGGGCGATCACCGACCTCGCCGCGCTGGGTGAGCGTACGATCCGCATCGACTGCGACGTGCTGCAAGCCGACGGCGGAACGCGCTGCGCATCGATCACCGGCGCCTATGTCGCGCTGGCCGATGCGATCACCTGGTGCCGCGGGCGCGGACTGCTGGTCGGGGAGCCGTTGCGCGACCGCGTCGCCGCGGTGTCGGTGGGTGTGGTCGCGGGCACCCCGCTGCTCGATCTCGACTACGTCGAGGATGCGGGTTGCGACACCGACATGAATGTCGTCATGACGGGCGCCGGCGGCTTTGTCGAGCTGCAGGGGACGGCCGAGGGCGCGCCATTCACGCGCGAGGAATTCGACGCGTTGCTGGAACTCGCAAAGCGCGGGATCGAGCAACTGCAGGCGGCGCAGCGCACAGCACTCGCGAAGTGATCTCCCGCCTCGTCCTCGCGTCGAACAACGCCGGCAAGCTGCGCGAGTTCCGGCGTCTCCTGGAACCGCTCGGGCTGGAGGTGTCGCCGCAGGCGGAACTTGGCGTAGTCGAGGCCGATGAGCCGCACCTGACCTTCGTCGAGAATGCGCTTGCCAAGGCGCGGCACGCGAGCGCGCAGACGGGACTTCCGGCCCTGGCCGACGATTCGGGCGTGTGCGTCGATGCGCTGGGCGGGGCTCCCGGGGTGCGCAGCGCGCGCTACGCAGGCGAGCCGGAATCCGACGCGCGCAACAACGCCGCGCTCGTCGAGGCGCTCGCCGGCATCGTCGATCGCCGCGCCCATTACTATTGCGTGCTCGTGCTCGTTCGCCACCCCGATGATCCGCAACCGATCATCGCCGAAGGCGCCTGGCACGGGAGGATCGTCGACGCGCCTCGCGGCAGCGGCGGATTCGGCTACGACCCGCATTTCGAGGATGCGGTGACCGGACTAACCGGCGCCGAGTTGCCGCTCGAGACCAAGAACGGGCTGTCGCATCGCGGGCAGGCGATGCGCGTGCTGACGATGCGCCTCGAAGAGGCGCGTCGCGATGATCCCGAAGGGCCGCCTCGAGGGCGGATAGCGGCGCGCCAGGCACGAAGGTCATCCAATGAGCGCTGATCTCGAGTCGCCGGCCGCCGCCGCGCCGGGACGCGTCGGCTGTGACGCGTCGGCGCTGTCGAGACCCCGCTTCGCTGCGCTGCCCCCCCTCTCGCTGTACGTGCACATTCCGTGGTGCGTCAGGAAGTGCCCATACTGCGATTTCAATTCTCACGCCGCGCCCGAAGCGCTGCCCGAAGAAGCGTATCTGGACGCACTGATCGCCGATCTCGAAACTTCGCTGCCACTGGTCTGGGGCCGCAAGGTCAGCTCGATCTTCATCGGCGGCGGAACGCCGAGCGTATTTTCGGCCGCCGCGATCGACCGGTTGCTCGCCGCGATCCGCGCACGCCTGCCGATCGCGCCCGATGCCGAGATCACGCTCGAAGCGAACCCCGGGACCTTCGAGCGGGAGAAATTCGCGGGTTACTACGCCGCGGGCGTGAACCGCCTGTCGCTGGGCATCCAGAGCTTCGACGACCGGCATCTGCGTGCGCTCGGTCGCGTCCACGATGCGCACGAGGCGCGCCGTGCCGCCGAGGCGGCGCTGATGATATTCGGCAACGTGAACTTCGACCTGATGTTCGCGTTGCCCGGCCAGGACGTCGACGATGCTCTGGAGGACGTGCGAGCGGCCCTCGCATTCGGCCCGCCGCACCTGTCGTTCTACCACCTGACGATCGAGCCGAACACGCTATTCCACCGTTTCCCGCCGCACGTTCCCGACGACGATACCG
>DASYXO010000199.1:0-6430 GCA_035934825.1 Casimicrobiaceae bacterium | reverse complement strand
GACAGACCTCGCTTTCGCGGGCCGAAAGCGAGGTCTGTCGCGGCTTTGCCGGTTCCGGCTTTACCAAAACCGTGGTCCGTCCCGGTTTTTCGGACGGTTTCCCGGTCTCGACTCCGCGGCCTTGCTGGGTGTGGGTGGTGTTCATCAGCAGACACCCCGGCGCAGCGAAGCGAGCTCGGGTGGTGCCGCGGGGGCGTGGGCGCTACGATCCACCGGCAGCGGTCCGGGCGTCGACGATGCGCACGCGGCCGTGGTCGAGCACCAGGCGTCCCGCGCAGTAGCGGCCGACGATGTCCGGCAGCAGGCGATGCTCGGCCTCGAGCACGCGCGCGGCGAGTGTCGACGCGTCGTCCCCGGGCAGCACCGGCACTTCGGCCTGCGCGACGATCGGGCCGCCATCGACGCTCGACGTGACGAAATGCACGCTGCAGCCGTGCCGCTTCGCGCCGTCGGCGAGGGCGCGCCGGTGCGTGTCCAGCCCGGGGTACGCAGGAAGCAGCGACGGATGGATATTCAGCATGCGACCTTCGTAGTGCCGCACGAAGTCCGCGCCCAGCACGCGCATGAAGCCGGCGAGCACGACGAGGTCGGGCCTGCCGTCGTCGATCGCGGCGGCGAGCGCGCCCTCGAAAGCCTCGCGCGAAGCAAACGTCTCGTGGTCGACCACCTTGGTCGCGATGCCGGCGTTCGCGGCGTGAACGAGGCCCTGCGCGCCTGGCCGGTTGCTGATCACCTGGGTGATCACGCCGGGGATCTTTCCGGCATTCACTGCCTCGATCAGTGCGACGAGGTTCGAGCCGCGCCCCGAAATGACGACGGTAATGCGGGCAGGCGCCATGATCGTTCCTTCGAACCGGGGCGCACGCCTCAGACAACGACGGTCGCCGCGGCGACGCCCGCGCGCGCAACGACCGCGCCGATGTCGAAGGCACGCTCGCCCGCATCGTTCAGCATCGCCACTGCGGCTTTCGCGTCGGGAGCGCTCACCACGAGCACCATGCCGATGCCACAATTGAACACGCGGTGCATCTCATCGTCGGAAACGCTGCCGTGCTCCTGCAGCCAGTCGAAAACCGGCGGGCGCGGCCATGTCGCGCGCTCGAGGCGCGCCTGGACTGCGTCGGGAAGCATCCGCGGCACGTTCTCGATGAGGCCGCCGCCGGTGATGTGCGCCATGCCCTTGATGTGCAGATTCGAGGCCAGGGCGAGCACGGGCTTCACGTAGATTCGTGTCGGTGCCAGCAATGCGTCGCCCAGCGTGGTCATGCGCGCCGACGGCGCGGATGCTGCCGCGGCGCCGGCGGCCCCGGCACTTGGCGCGTGCAGATCAGCATTGGCAACGGCGACGATCCTGCGGATCAGCGAATAGCCGTTGGAGTGCGGCCCACTGGAGGCCAGGCCGATCAGCCGGTCGCCCGGCGCGATGTCGCGGCCGTCGATGATCGCGCTCTTCTCCACGACCCCGACTGCGAAACCAGCGAGGTCGTATTCGCCCTTGGGGAACGTGCCCGGGTGCTCGGCGGTCTCGCCGCCGATCAGCGCGCACCCCGCCATTTCGCATCCCCGGGCGATGCCCTGGATGACTTTCGCTGCGACGTCGACGTCGAGCCGCTCGCAGACGAAATAATCGAGGAAGAACAACGGTTCGGCGCCCTGGACGAGGATGTCGTTGACGCTCATCGCGACCAGGTCGATGCCGATCGTGTCATGGCGCCCGAGGCGCTGCGCGAGATTGAGCTTCGTCCCGACGCCGTCGGTTCCGGCGACCAGCACCGGTTCGCGGAAGCGCTTCCCGATTTCGACCAGCCCACCGAAGCCGCCGATGCCGGCAAGCACCTCGGGCCGCATGGTGCGCTTGGCAAAGGGCTTGATGCGCTCGACCAGCGCGTCGCCCGCGTCGATGTCGACGCCGGCGTCGAGGTAGGAAAGGGGCTTGGAGGGCGTGGTGGAAGGAGCCATCGGGAGGTCGCCGCACCGGGCGAACACGGGGGACCGCTGGCGCGGACCGCAATGAGGTAAAGTGCAGCAATTTTGCGCCGCGATTCTACTCCGAAATGACCGCGCCCCGCCCGCCGCAGGCCGACGACCCCGTTCCCATGGCCGGCGAATCGCCGCGCGCGGCGACCGCCCCTGAGAGCGAATCCGCACGCGGCGCCGAGCCGGTGGCGCCTGCGCACCTGCACCGTCCTGTCGCCGCGCGCCACTATCTCTGGATCGTCGGCGCGGTGCTGGTCCTGCTCGCGGCGCTGCACTGGCTGGGGCCGGTGCTCACGCCATTCCTCATCGGCGCGATCCTGGCTTACCTCGGCACCCCGGCCGTCGATCGTGCCGAAGCGCACGGCGTGCCGCGCGCGGCCGCGACCCTGGTGGTCATCCTGATCATCGGCGTGCTGCTTGCGGCCCTGTTCCTGGTGCTGGTGCCGCTGATCCAGTCCGAGATCGCCACCGCGATGGCGCGCCTGCCGGACCTCTTCTCGCAATTCACCGACCACCTTGCGCCGTGGCTTTCGCAGCGGCTCGGGATCACGGTGCCGCTCGATTTCGACTCCATCCGTGCATTCATCTCGGAAAACGCCCAGGAGGCGAAGAACCTGTCGATGACGCTCCTCTCAGGCGTCAAGACCGGGGGGCTGATCGTCGTGTCGGTGCTGCTGAATCTGGCGCTGATCCCCGTCGTCATGTTCTATCTGCTGCGCGACTGGAACATGATCGTCGCGCGCATCGACGATCTGCTACCGCGGCGCTGGCAGGCGAAGGTGCGCACGGTGTCGCAGCAGGTCGACGGCGTGCTGGCCGAGTTTCTTCACGGGCAGCTGCTGGTAATGGTCGCGCTCGCCGTGTACTACTCGATCGGCTTGTCGATCGCGGGATTGGAGCGCGGCCTCGCGATCGGCATCCTCACCGGGGTGCTGGTGTTCATTCCGTACGTCGGGTTCGGGCTCGGCTTCATGCTGGGTCTGATCGCGGCCTTGCTCGAATGGCATGGCTGGCCGGGCTTCGCCGCCGTGCTCGCCGTCTATGGCATCGGGCAGCTGCTCGAGAGCTACCTGCTGGTCCCGTTCCTGGTCGGCGATCGCATCGGGCTGCATCCGCTGGCGGTGATCTTCGCGCTGCTGGCTTTCGGCCAGTTGTTCGGGTTCGTCGGGGTGCTGATGGCGCTGCCCGTATCCGCGATGCTGCTCGTCGGCCTGCGGCACCTGCGTGCCGCCTATGCCGAGTCGCCGGTCTACCGCGACGACTGAACTTTCGCAGGACCGGATGTCCGACCAACTCGTACTGGACCTCGCAAGGGTCGAGCCCCCCACATTTCGCAACTTCGTTCCCGGGCCGAATCGGGAGGCGGTGAGCGCCCTCGGGCGGCTCGCCGAGGGTGCGTTGCCGGAGGCGGGCGTCCTGCTTTGGGGCGGCGACGGAGTCGGCAAGACGCACCTCCTGCACGCTGTGTTCGCCGCCGCCGCACCGATGCGCCCGGCGTTCCTCTGTGCGCGACCCGCGGACGTGCCGGTGGAGCCGGAACGCCTCCCCGCCGCGTCGCTGGTCGCGATCGACGGCGTCGACTCTGCGGGTGCCGACGAGCAAGGGCGCATGTTCACCCTGTTCAATGCGCTGGCCGCTCATCGCGGCCAGTGGGTCGCCGCGACGAGCGCGCCGCCGGCGCGCCTCACGCTGCGCGACGACCTGCGCACCCGCCTCGCACTGGGATTGGTGTTCGAGGTCCTGCCGCTCGCCGACGGGGACAAGCCCCGGGCGCTGGCCGCCTACGCGCTCGAGCGCGGCTTCCGGCTGGGCGACGACGTGATTGCCTACCTGCTCGCCCACGGTCGCCGGGACATGCGGTCGCTGGTCGCGACCCTCGCGGCGCTGGATCGTCATTCGCTGGCGACTCGCCGCACCGTGACGGTGGCGCTGTTGCGGGACTGGTTGCAGCACGACGCGCGTCTCTAGCCATCATGGCTACGCGGCCGCGGCACCCCCGCCGCATCTACCGGCACGAAGCGCCGCCGCCCCCGTCGAACAAAATCCGCAGTTCGGGCGGCATTGCGTCATCGCCGCCGGAAACCGCCATCGCAGCGCCGGGCCGGCCGTCTCAGATGCCATGCCGCAATCGTTGGAAACCGACGCGTGGCTGTCGTGAGCTTGCGACAGTGCTCGTGTATCCAATCTGTTGATTGTTGCAAGCTTTTGGCGCCGATCACGGCGCGGCTGGGCCGCGACCCCGTGTCAACCGGCGTGCCTTTGACCGCGTTATTGGCGTCGACGCAGGGTTACGGCGTCATTTCCGAACTTTCCAATGCCAACAAGGACTGTGCACATGAACAAACTGCTGATCGCCCTGGTTGCCGGCACCTTTGCCGCCACCGCGTGGGCCCAGGGCGCGGCACCTGCGCCTGCTGCCGCTCCGGCCCCCGCTCCCGCCATGGCGCCGGCCGCGCCGATGAAGGCCGAAGGCGGCATGATGAAGGCCGAAAAGACGGTGAAGCACGAGAAGAAGAAGGTCGCGAAGCACAAGGCGACCAAGAAGACGGCCATGAAGAAGGCCGCCAAGAAGGAAGCCGTGAAGAAGGAAGCGATGAAGAAGGAAGCGATGAAGAAGGAACCCGCCAAGGCGGCGGAGCCCGCAGCAGCCCCGGCCAAGTAGCTTTTGGAAGGAAGCCCCGCGGCCGGTGCCATGCGCCGGCTGCGGGGTTTGCGCGCATCCTCCCGGGTGCACGAAGAGGCGGGCCGTAGCGCCGCGCTCGCCGGCGCCGCACGACGCAGGTTCCTTCGCCGTCCGCGCAGGACAGCGCGGCACGGTGCCATTGTCCGGCTCCACGGGCCGGGGTCACTTATCATGGTGGCTCCGCCGGACGTCGATGCCATGAGCCGAGCTGCCCACCGACCCGCCATTACCGTCGCAACGGTCGTCGAGCATGACGGTCGTTTCCTGATCGTCGAGGAGGAGACTCGCGGCGGCCTGCGACTCAACCAGCCCGCCGGACATGTCGAAGCCGGCGAGTCGATCGTCGCCGCGGCTGCGCGGGAGACCCTCGAGGAATCGGCGTGGCAGGTCGATCCGGTGGCGTTGATCGGGATCTACCAATGGGGTTCGGCCGAGACCGGCGAGACCTTCGTGCGCTTCACGCTGGCGGCGCTGCGACGTACGCACGAGCCGGCAAGGGTGCTGGACGCGGGCATCGTGCGGGCGCTGTGGCTGCCCTACGAAGACATCGCCGCGCATGCCCAGCAACACCGCAGCCCGCTGGTGCTGCGCTCCCTCGACGACTACCGCGCCGGCCGGCGGTGGCCGCTGGGTCTGATCGCGAGCCTCTGATGGCGCGGCGTGAGCGGGTGGTCGTCGGCATGTCGGGGGGCGTCGATTCCTCGGTCGCCGCGTGGCTCCTGAAGCAGCAGGGCTATGACGTCGTCGGCGTGTTCATGAAGAACTGGGAAGACGACGACACCGACGAATACTGCACGTCGCGCGAGGACCTGGTGGATGCCGCCGCAGTCGCGGACGTCATCGGCATCGAGCTCGAAGCGGTGAACCTCGCCGCCGAGTACCGCGAGCGCGTGTTCGCGCTCTTCCTGCGCGACTATGCCGCGGGCCGCACGCCCAATCCCGACGTGCTGTGCAACAGCGAGATCAAATTCCGCGCATTCCTCGATCACGCCCTCGCCCTCGACGCCGACTGGATCGCGACGGGTCATTACGCGCGCGTGCGGCGCGATGCATCCGGCGCGACGACGCTCCTGAAGGCGATCGACGCGTCGAAGGACCAGACGTATTTCCTGCACCGGTTGACGCAGCCGCAGCTCGCACCCGCGCTGTTTCCGCTGGGGGGAATGGCCAAGCGCGAGGTGCGCGCGATCGCGCAGCGCGAGGGCATTCCGACCTGGGCGAAGCGCGATTCGACCGGCATATGCTTCATCGGCGAGCGTCCGTTCCGCGATTTTCTCGCGCGCTACCTGCCGCACGTGCCCGGGCCGATCCTCACGCCCGACGGCACGGAGATCGGGCGCCACGTCGGGCTCGCGTACTACACGCTCGGCCAGCGCCAGGGACTCGGCATCGGCGGCCTGCGCGATGGCGCGCGCGCCCCCTGGTTCGTGGCCGGCAAGGACATGGCGCGCAATTCCCTGATCGCAGTCCAGGGACACGGTCACCCGCTGCTCTACCGGTGCGAGGTCGACGCTTCAGACATGCACTGGATTGCCGGCGTGGCGCCGACGCTGCCCGGGTGCTACGCGGCGAAGACGCGCTACCGGATGCCCGATGCGGCATGCACGCTGCGCGTGATCGACGATGCTCCCGGCGCGGACGATGCCCGCGACGCCAACGATGCGGACGATTCGCGCCTGCGTGCGAGCTTCGATGCGCCGCAATGGGCACCGACGCCGGGCCAGTACCTGGTGCTCTACGACGGCGATGTGTGCCTGGGCGGGGGCGTCA
>DASYXO010000186.1:0-12455 GCA_035934825.1 Casimicrobiaceae bacterium | reverse complement strand
CGATGGGGTCGCGGCCGTCGGCGTTCCGGATCCGGCGGTGCAGGAGCCGGTGGGGCTGCTGCTCCTCGAGGAGCGGCCCGATCCGCCCGAGGACGAGTCGACCGATCCGCCCGAGGGCGAGTCGACTGATCCGGCTCAGCCCGCGGAAAGCCTGTGGATCGCCTACCCGAATTTCTACGTGATCACGCGCTACAACAAGAGCCGTCTGTATGCCGCCGCGGTGGCGTCGCTGGCGCAGGCGCTGCGCGCCGCGCACGACGCGAACCTGCCGCCTTAGGTCGCGAGCCTGTCCGCCCTACGCGCGTCGACGTCCCGGTAGCGGCGCGGCTCTCCCATCGACGCGCGCCGCGCGCTGCGCTCAGCTACCGTCTGCGGCGAGGGCGCGCGCGCGTTCGATCAGCATGCGCGTCGACGCGTCGGCGCCGTCGACTGCGTGCATGTTCCCGGCGAGCGCGGTCGCGACCGGCCCGGCCAGTGTCTTGCCGAGCTCGACGCCCCACTGGTCGTAGGGATTGACGCCGTAGAGGATCGCCTCGACGAAGGTCCGGTGCTCGTAGAGTGCAAGCAGGGCGCCGAGGCTGCGCGCGTCGACTTGCGGCAGCAGGATCGTCGTCGATGCGCGATTGCCCGGACAGCGCCGCGCGGCGATCGCCGCCTCGAGCCGGGCCCCGGCGTAGCCCTTCGGGGCGAGCTCGGCGCGCAGCGTGTCGTCGCGGCGCCCGGCGAGCAGCGCCTGCGCCTGGGCGAGCGCGTTCGCGACGAGCATGCGCTGCTGGTCGCCGAGAGGGTGGCGCGCGCGGACCGGAATGATGAACTCGACTGGGACTTCGTGCCTGCCCTGGTGCAGCCACTGGAAGAACGCATGCTGGCTGGCGGTGCCGGCGCCGCCCCACACCGCGGCTGCGCTCGCGCTTTGCAGCGGCGCGCCGTCGCGGGTGACGCTCTTGCCGTTGCTCTCGAGCTGCAGCTGCTGCAGATATGCGGGCAGCCGCGCGAGCGCCTGGGCGTAGGGAACGACGAGCCGCTGCGAATGACCGAGCCAGCGCGCGTTCCAGTAGGCGACGAGACCGAGGATCACCGGCAGGTTGCGCGCAAAGGGCTCGTTCCGGAAATGCCGGTCCATCGCGTAAGCGCCGTCCAGCATGTCGGCAATGCGCGCCCATCCGAGCCGCACCGCGATCGACAGTCCGACGGCCGACCAGAGCGAATACCTGCCGCCCACGCCCTCGGCCATCGGAAAGATATCGTCGTCGCGGACGCCGAACTCGCGGGCCGCGGCGAGGTTGTTGGTCGCGGCGACGAAATGCGCGGCAGGATCGCGCCCGGAACCGAGCCCGCGCGCCAGCCAGTCGCGAGCTGCGTGCGCATTGGCGAGCGTCTCCCGGGTCGTGAACGTCTTCGACGCGACGATGAACAGCGTCGTCGCAGCATCGCAGCGAGCGAGCGTGCGACCGAGATGCTCGGGGTCGATGTTGGACACGAACGCGATCTCGGGCGATCCTGTGGCCGTCTCGCCGGGCTCGGCCAGCGCGTCGCAGCACAGCCGCGGACCGAGCTCGGAACCGCCGATGCCGATGTTGACGACGCGCGTGAGCGCTACCCCCGTCGCGCCGATGCGACGCCGGTCACGCATCGCCGCGGCGAACGCCGCCATCCGGCGGCGGGTCGCGCCGACCTCCGTCATCACGTCGACGCCGTCGACGATGACAGAATTCGCGTCCGGCGCGCGCAATGCCGGGTGCAGCGCCGGGCGCTGCTCGGACAGGTTCAGCTTTTCCCCTGCGAACAGCGCGGCGATCCAGTGCCCGAGGTTCGCCTGCGCGGCATGCCGCAGGAGCTGCGCCAGCGCCGGCGCATCGAGACGCTCCTTCGCGATGTCGACGCGCCAGCCATTCCACTCGAAGGCGAGCGCGCTTGCGCGATCGGGATCGCGCGCGAACAGGTCGGCGAGGTTTGCGCAACGCAGCCGGCGTGCGGCATCGTGGAGATCGGGGGATTGAAGATCGGCGTCGGCGTGCATGGGCGGGTCCGCGTCGCGAGCGGCAGCGCCGGGCGGTCGTCCGGCGTTCCAATGCTAGCATCGGACTCCGAGCCATGCGCTGGAGGCAGCCTTGCGGGCCATGCCCGCCGCATCCGATGAACGCGCCGAATCCCGTCGACAAGGACCTTCCGCTGAAGGAGGACACGCGGCTGCTGGGGCGCGTGCTGGGTGAGGTGCTGCGGGCGCAGACCGGCGAGGATGGCTATGCGCGGATCGAGTCGATCCGCCAGACCGCGATTCGCTTCCGTCGCGCGAGCGGGCCCGATGCCGATGCCGCGCGCCAGGATCTCGCCGCGCTGCTTAACCCGCTGCCAATCGCCGCTGCACTGGACGTCGTGCGGGCATTCAGCTACTTCTCGCACCTGGCAAACATTGCCGAGGACGTGCACCAGAACCGTCGCCGGCGTGCCCATGCGCTCGCCGGATCGCGCGCGCGGCCGGGGGATCTCGCCGACGCGCTCGGCAAGCTGCGCCACGCGGGGGTCGATCTCGACGCGATCGCCGGGTGGCTGGACGACGCACTGATCAGTCCCGTGCTGACCGCGCATCCGACCGAGGTGCAGCGCAAGAGCATCCTCGACGTCGAGCGCGAGATCGCGCGCCTGTTGACCTGGCGCGACCGCACGACGCTGACGCCGGACGAGCTGGCGGAGCTCGCGTTCCGGCTGCATGCGCTGGTCCTCGAGCTGTGGCAGACGGCGATGCTGCGCTTGACGCGCCTGCGGGTGAAGGACGAAGTCGACAATGGACTCGCCTACTACCGCTATACATTCCTCGCCGAGATTCCGCGCATGTACGCGTCGCTCGAGCGGCTGCTGCGCGCTGAGTTCGGCGTCGTCGCCGTCCCTGCGTTCTTCAGGATGGGGTCGTGGATCGGCGGCGACCGCGACGGCAATCCGTTCGTCGTCGCCGAAACGCTGACCTACGCGATTCGCGCGCAGGCGGGGGTCGCGTTCGCGCATTACCTCGACGAGGTGCATCGGCTGGGCGGCGAGCTTTCGCTTTCCACGCGCCTCGTGGCACCGTCGGCCGAGCTGTCGGCGCTCGCCGCGGCAGCGCACGATACGAATCCGCATCGCCAGGACGAGCCGTACCGGCAGGCACTGATCGGGATCTATGCGAGACTCGCCGCGACTGCTCGAAAGCTCGCCGACATCGAGCCCGCGCGCCGGTCGCAGGTCGACGCACTCCCATATCCGTCGCCGCAGGCGTTTCGCGCCGACCTCGACACCATCGCGGCGTCGCTCGCGATGCACGGCGCAGGCGACCTGACCGTGCGCAGGCTCGAGCCATTGCGGCGGGCGGTCGACGTATTCGGCTTCCATCTCGCGACCATCGACCTGCGCCAGAACAGCGACGTGCACGAGGAGACCGTGGACGAGCTCCTGGCGCGCGCGGGTGTCGTCGCCGGCTACGCCGCGCTGCCCGAGGCGGAGCGCGTGGCGCTGCTGGCCCGCGAGCTCGCGAGCCCGCGCCTGCTGCATTCCCCGCACCTCGACTATTCGGAGCGCAGCGCTTCGGAGCTCGCGATCCTGCGCGTGGCCGCCGACATTCTCGCGCAATACGGTTGCGGCGGGCTGCAGAACTACGTGATCTCCAAGTGCCAGTCGGTGTCCGACCTGCTCGAGACGGCGGTGCTGCTGAAGGAGGTCGGGCTCGCGATGCCCGGAAGACTCTCGGTCAACGTCGTGCCGCTGTTCGAGACGATCGGCGACCTCTCGCGCTGCGGCACGATCATGCGCGAGGCGTTCGCGCTGCCGGCATACCGGACGTTCGTCGCGAGTCGCGGCGACTGGCAGGAGGTCATGCTCGGCTATTCCGACAGCAACAAGGATGGCGGCTACGTGACGGCGAACTGGGCGCTGTACCGGGCCGAGCTCCAGCTCGTCGACGCGTTCCGGGAGCACGGCGTCGGCCTGCGGCTGTTTCACGGCCGCGGCGGCACCGTCGGCCGCGGCGGCGGGCCCAGCCACGACGCGATCCTGGCGCAGCCGGCCGGCAGTGTCAGCGGAGGGTTGCGGCTGACCGAGCAGGGCGAGATCATCGCGAGCAAGTACTCGGACGCCGAGCTCGGTCGGCGCAACCTGGAGTCGCTGGTCGCCGCGACGCTCGAAGCCAGCCTGCACGATGCCGAGCGCCTGGGGGCGCGCGCGGAGACTTATTTCGACGCGCTGGACCGCCTCTCTGCGCAAGCGTACGCGGCGTATCGGGACCTCGTCTACGAGACGCCGGAGTTCCTCGAATATTTCCGCGCGTCGACGCCGATCTCTGAGATCTCCGAGCTCAACATCGGCAGCCGGCCCGCATCCCGCAGCGCCTCGGCGAGGATCGAGGACCTGCGTGCGATCCCCTGGGTCTTCAGTTGGGGCCAGTGCCGCCTGATGCTGCCGGGCTGGTACGGATTCGGCTCGGCGGTCGACGCCTGGCTCGCCGTCGCGCCGGGAGGCGTCGCGCTGCTGGCCGAGATGCACGCGCGCTGGCCTTTCTTCCGCTCGATGCTGTCGAACATGGGGATGGTGCTCGCCAAGACCGACCTCGCGATCGCCTCGCGCTACGCCGAGCTCGTTCCCGATCCCGCGCTCGGCGCGTCGGTATTCGCGCGGATAGCCGCGGAGCACGAGCGGTCGCTGCGGCATTTCCTCGCCATCACCGGCCAGGAGTCGCTGCTGGAGGACAACCCGACGCTGGCGCGCAGCATCCGCAACCGCTTTCCGTATCTCGACCCCCTCAATCACCTGCAGGTGGAGCTCCTGCGCCGCTATCGCGCGGGTGCGACCGACGTGCGCTCGCGCCACGCGATCCATCTGACGATCAACGGCCTGGCCGCGGGATTGCGCAACAGCGGCTGATGCGCAGCTGCGGCACGGGCCGCGGTGGAGCAGCGCACGGTATAATTCACGCCTGCGGCACGCACTGTTCGACGAGGCCCGCGGGCCGCAGCCGCGGTTCCAATCGATGCGCATCCTCCTTTCAAACGACGACGGTTACTTCGCTCCCGGCCTCGAGCATCTCGCCGCGGCGTTGCGCTCCCGCGCCGAAATCACCGTCGTCGCGCCGGAGCGTGACCGCAGCGGTGCGTCGAACTCGCTGACGCTGGACCGCCCGCTGTCGGTGCGCCGCGCTCCCAATGGATTCATGTTCGTCAACGGCACCCCGACCGACTGCGTGCATCTCGCCGTGACCGGGCTGCTCGACGGGCTTCCCGACATGGTGATCTCGGGCATCAATCTCGGGGCGAACATGGGCGACGACACGGTCTACTCGGGCACGGTTGCGGCGGCCACCGAAGGCTACCTGCTGGGGGTGCCCTCGGTCGCGATCTCGCTGGCGTCGAAGACGGCCGCGCATTTCGAGACGGCAGCGGCGGTGGCGCTCGAGCTGCTCGAGCGCCACCAGCGGCAGACGGCGGGACCGTGGCTGCTCAATGTCAACGTGCCCGACGTGCCGCGTTCGGCGCTGAAGGGACACCGGGTCACCCGGCTCGGCCGGCGCCACAAGGCCGAAGACGTGGTCAGGATGCAGAGTCCCCGCGGCGAGACCGTCTACTGGGTCGGCGCCGCGGGCCCGGCGGCGGACTCGGGCGAGGGAACCGATTTTCATGCCGTCGACAACCATTACGTTTCGGTGACGCCATTGCAGATCGACCTGACCAATCGCGACCAGATGGCGGGCGTCGCCGCGTGGATGGATCATTGATCGGCACAACGACGGGGAGACGCGGGCGATGGGAGCGCTCGGCGCAGGCAATCGCGGCGGCATGAGCGGCACCGGCATGACCTCCGACCGCACGCGGGCGCGGATGGTCGAACGGCTGCGCGCCGAGGGCATACGCGACGAGGTCGTCCTGTCGGCGATGACCGCCATCCCGCGCCACATCTTCGTCGACGAGGCGCTCGCGATCCGCGTCTACGACGACGTACCGCTGCCGATCGGTCACGGCCAGACGATCTCGCAGCCCTGGGTCGTCGCGCGGATGTCCGAGCTCGCGCGCAACGGCCGCACGCTCGACGGCGTGCTCGAGATCGGAACCGGCTGTGGTTACCAGACCGCCGTGCTGGCGAAGCTTGCCACCACCGTCTACACGGTCGAGCGCATCGGCGCTCTGGTCAACAAGGCGCGCCGGCACCTGCAGTCGCTGAAGATCCGCAATGTGCACCTGGCCCACGGTGACGGCAGCGTCGACCTCGGCGAGGCGCTCGCAGTGGATGCGATCATCGTGACTGCCGGCGCCACGCACGTTCCGACGTCGCTGCTGAAATATCTGAAGCCCGGCGGGCGCATGGTGCTGCCGCTGTCGGGGAGCGACGAAGGCGAGCGCGGCACGCAGCGCCTCACGGTGATCGAGCTTGGACCGGCGGGCGTCCGCGAGCAGACCTTCGATGCGGTAAGATTCGTTCCTCTCCTTCCCGGACTCGCCTGAACTTCCAGGCTCCCGGCCAGTCGTTGGATCGATGTCTGCGCTCTCCCCGTACCCCGGATTCGGCTCCTGGACCCGCCAAGCCGCAGCGCTGTCGATCGCGGCGCTCATCGTCGCCGGATGCGCGAGCCCGCGCCCCGCGCCCGTCGAGGATCGAGTCGCGTTGCGCGCATCCGGGACCGCGCAAGGCGCGAGCAGAGGGCCGTCGGCAGGCGAGACCGGGCGCCCTGCGACCTACACGGTGAAGCGCGGGGACACCCTCTACCAGATTGCGCTGGATAGCGGCCTCGACTACCGCGAGCTCGCCGCGTGGAACTACATTGGAAACGTCAACCGGATCTACGCCGGCCAGGTGCTGCGCCTTGCCCCACCGGGCCAGCCGCCGGCGGGGACCCAGATCGCATCGGCTGCGCCGGCCAGCGGTCAGGACGGCGCGCCGGTCGGCATCACCTATGCGCCGATCGGCGCGCCGGTGCGCGCCACCGGCGATACGGCGCCCGCTACCGGCGCGGCGCCGAGCGTCACGACGACCCTGCCTGACGGCGTGACCACCGCGCCACTGCAAAGCGTGCCTCCCGTGGTCGCCGCGCCGGTGACGCCGCCGTCGGGGCAGGTCTTTGCGATGGCGCCGCGCGCATCGCCCGGTACCGCGGGTTCCGTGGGCGCGACTGCGATGCAAGCAAACGCCGTTGCCGGCGCGGGAAACCTCAAGACCTCGCCCAAGGCCATCAAGCAACCGTATTCCGACCAGGCCGTGCGCGAGATGACGCTCGAAGCCAGCTCGGTCCCTGCGCCGCCCTCCGGTGGCGCCGTTGCGGTGGTGCCCGCAACGGTCGCCGCGCCACTGACGGCGCAGCCAACTGCCGTCGCGCAGCCCCAGGTGGCGCCGGCCGGCACCGCCGGCCTCGCATCCGGCGCCAATGACCAGCTCAACTGGATCTGGCCGGCCAAGGGCAAGGTGATCACGCAGTTCTCCGACACCGCGAACCTCAAGGGCATCGACATCGCCGGGACGCCGGGCGAGCCCGTCTACGCGAGCGCCGCGGGCCGGGTCGTCTACGCAGGCTCGGGCCTGCGCGGCTACGGCAAGCTGATCATCATCAAGCACAACGCGACCTACCTTTCGGCGTACGCGCACAACCAGGACATCCTGGTGAAGGAAGGGCAGCAGGTCGCACGCGGACAGAAGATCGCCGACATGGGCGACACCGACGCCAACCAGGTCAAGCTGCATTTCGAGATCCGTCGATTCGGCAAGCCGATGGATCCGGAGAAGTTCCTGCCGCCCGCCTGATCGGCCTCAGCGCCCGATTGCACGCAGGATGGACGGCGAGGGCAGCACCTCGATTGCGCGCTCGAGGGTCGCGACCAGCGCAGCTCGCTCCTGGCCTTGCGCCGGCGCGCTTCCGTAGCGCAGCGCCGCGAACGACTCCCCGATGGCGCGGAAGGCAATTTCGAATTGCGGCCAGCGCCGTGCCGCACGTTGTGCATAGGCGATCGGGCCCTCCCATGCCGGGCGCGGCAAGCCGGCGCGCGCAAGTCGCCGGCAGAGCCGGTTCCACAGCACCACCGCGCGCCCGCCGCGCCTGCGCATCGCGCTGATCCACCCGAGGACTGCGCCGGCCCAAGCCAGCACGGCGAGCAGCACGGCTGCGACGATCTGCCAGGACGCGTAGGCGTCGAGCCCCCAGTCACGCCACAACGAGCGCTGCCGGTCGCGGTTGAACTCGATGACATTGCGCCGCCACTGGTAGTTGATGGCGTCGATCGCCAGCTGCACGCTCTTGACCCAGCCACCGTCGGCGCGCGCGAGCAGCGGCACCGGGTCCCCGGCCGGAACGGCGCTTGCGAGACCCCGTTCGATGCGAGACGGCGCGACGGCAGCGGTCGGATCGAAGCGCTGCCATTGGCCATCGATGACGGCTTCCGCCCACGCGTGCGCGTCCGATTGGCGCACGATCATGTAGCCGCCGCGCGGATTGATGTCGCCGCCCTGGTAGCCGGTGACTACCCGCGCCGGAATGCCCGCGGCGCGCAACAGGACGACGAACGCGCTCGCGAAGTGCTCGCAGAATCCGCGGCGCGTATCGAAAAGGAAGCCGTCGACCGGGTGGTCGTCGAGCAGCGGTGGTGACAGCGTGTAGTGGAACGCCTCGTCGCGGAACCACTGCAGCACGGCAGTGATGTAGGCGCGGTCGTCCGGATACCGACTGCGCAGCTCCCGGGCGAACTCGACGCTGCGCGGGTTGCCCGGCGGAGGCCTGGAGTCGATCACGATGTCGCTGCGCGACGCGACCGGATAGCGGTCGCGAAGGATCGACTGCTGC
Source organism: Casimicrobiaceae bacterium (assembly GCA_035934825.1). Taxonomy (GTDB): domain Bacteria; phylum Pseudomonadota; class Gammaproteobacteria; order Burkholderiales; family Casimicrobiaceae; genus VBCG01. Next base: position 3,670 of record DASYXO010000186.1, on the reverse strand, counting down.
GTGTAGCGCAGCGCTTGCGTGACGGGGAGGCGGGTCACCAGCTGCTCGTCGCTCGAGAGGCCCGCGAGACCACCCGAGCCCGCGCGCATCGCCGGGTCCGTCTCGATCCGCGGCAGCGCCGAGGGAACGTCCAGCGCGAACAGCCAGTGGCGATCGTCGGGCTCGAGGGTCACCGAATAGGTGACGCGCAGCCCGTTCCCACTGGCGAGTTGCCCGCCCGCGCGCGGTGGAAGCGCACGCCATTCGCGTCCGTTGAACAGCGACAGTACCGGTCCGCGCCAGTAGCGAAGCGCGCGAGGCGGGGGCGGGCCGTCGAAATCGACGCGGAAGGCCACCGCATCGGAGAGTGACAGCTCGCTGATCGAACCCGGGGCCATGTGATCCGAGAGTCCGGTTCGCGCCGCGTGATCGGCGGGGAGGCCCCACAGCGGGCTCGCGAGCCGCGGGAACACCAGGAAGAGTCCGGCCGCAATCGGCAGTCCCTGCCCGATCAGCGTCGCCGTGCGCATCCACGCCCTGCGCCAGCCGGGCGCCGCAACGCCGTCGCCGGTGCCGGACAGCGCCTCCAGCGCCGCGCCCGCGGCGAGGATCGCCGGCAGCGAGACGAGTCCCGCGCCGATCGACTGGTCGTAGAAGAACGGCGTGATCAGCAGGAACAGCGCGAGGCAGACCAGCACGGTGCCGTCGCGCAGCGTTCGCAGTTCGAGGAACTTGATGCCCACCAGCACGAACAGGAATGCGACGCAGGGATCGCGTCCGATGAAGTAGCCGTAGGATTTGCGGACGGCAATCGCGATCAGCAATGCGAACATCGCGAGCGCCCACGATGGGATGCGGGCGGGTCTCGCGCGCGACCGCAGGCGGTCGCGGCGCAGCAGCACCAGCCGCAGCGCGACCAGCAGCAGCCCGAAGCCCACGATCCAGACCGGCAGGTGCAGGATCAGCGGCACCTGGGCCGCGGCGAGCAGGATGCCGAGCGCCCGGATCTGCGGCCCTGCCAGCGGCGGCGTGGCGACGACCGCGCTGCGTCCCGTCGTCGCGGGACGGCGCAATGCGGAACGCAGCGCCATCATCATGCGTCCCGCGGGAACAACGCAAGCGCCGTCAGCGCCTCGCGCCGATGCTTCTCGGACATCCCCGGCGGCATCTGGGTGCCGGGCAGGGACAGTGCAAAGGGCCGCGTCGCGCGCTCGGCCGCGAGCACCCATGCGCACAGGCGGGAGAGCTTCGCCTCCGTCGACAGCCTGGGCGGCAGCGCCGCGAATGACAGCAGCAGCGGCCCGCTGCCTCCGCTGCCTTCGAACGACTTGCTGAACCAGCCGGCACCTCGCGCGACGGCCTTCCAGGCGACACGCTGCAGCGGATCGCCGCGCTGGTATTCGCGCAACCCCGCGAGATCGGCGTCGTCACTGCGTCCCGTACTCCGTCCCTCGGCATCCCGCGCTGCCGTGGGCAGCGGGGGGGCATGCGCCTCGGGCGCCGGGTACGCGACCCCACCCAGCGGAAAATGCACGTAAGCCCAGCCACGCCAAAGCCCGAGCGGATGGGTGGACGACAGCGTGACGCGGCCGAGCGCGACGCGCCCGCGCTCGCGGTTCGGGACGGCCAGCGTGACCGTGCGTGCCGTGCCGGCCGCGATGCTCGCGAGGCTCGCCGCACCCGCAGCGGCGATCCCGATCGACCTGCGCTCGGCGCCACCCGCCCCCAGCGACAGCGCAAAGTTCATCGGCTCGCCGGCGAACGCATCGCTGGCCGCCAGTGGCTTGACCTCGATGCCGGCGAGATTGCGGAACGTGTGTAGCAGTGCCGCCGCGATGAGCCCGCTGACCAGGAAAGTGACGGCGAGCCCCAGCGACAGCGCGTAGTTGAGCGACGTCAGCAGCATCACGGTGAGCGTCGCGATCAGCGCATAGCCACGGCGCGTGGGCAGGATGTAGATGCGCGAGTGGCGCAGCACCACCGGCGCGCGGTCGGCGGGGGCGAGGCGGAACGCGCGCTGGCGCAGGCGATGCAGCCATGAGGTGCCGGCGACGCCGCCGCGCCGCGGCGCTGCGCCGCCTGCGGCCTGCGCGCTCACGGCAGCGCGACGGCGCGCACCAGGCTTTGCGCCAGGACCGCCCCTGCACGCGCGCCGCCGGCGAGGCGGTGGCCGGCGACCGCGGCGAACACGGCCTGGACGTCTTCGGGCACGACCATCGGCCTCGCGCCGATAAGCGCATAGGCACGCGCGGCGGCGATCAGCATTAGCCCGGCACGCGGGCTCAATCCGCGTCGCGCCTTTGTGCCATCGTCAGTGCCCGCCGATGCATCGGCTCCCGTGCTTGCGAGGTGGCCGCGCGAAGCCGCGAGCAGTGCCTGGACGTAGTCGAGCAGGGCCGGCGCGACGTGGATCGCCGTGGCCTCGCGCTGCCACTGGACGAGCGTCGGCGCATCGGCCTCGGCGGCGAGATCGGCAAGGCGCGCTCGCCGGTCTCCGCCGGCGAGCAGCTCGCGCTCGGCGCCCGCATCGGGATAGCCGAGCTCGATTGCCAGCATGAACCGGTCGAGCTGCGATTCCGGCAGCGGAAAGGCCCCGATCTGCTCGACCGGGTTCTGCGTCGCGATGACGAAGAACGGTTCGGGCAGCTTGCGCGTCTCGCCGTCCTGGGATACCTGATGCTCCTCCATCGCCTCGAGCAGCGCGCTCTGGGTCTTGGGAGGCGCGCGGTTGATCTCGTCGGCGAGCACGACCGAGTGAAAGACCGGCCCGGCGTGGAAGCGAAAGCTCTGCGCCGCCGCGTCGTAGATCGAGACCCCGAGCACGTCGGCCGGGAGCAGGTCGCTGGTGAACTGGATCCGCGCATAGTTGAGGCCCAGCACCGTGGCGAGCGCCTGCGCGAGCGTGGACTTGCCGACGCCGGGAATGTCCTCGATCAGCAGGTGGCCCCGCGCCAGCAGACAGGCGAGCGCGAGCTTCAGAGGAGCATCCTTGCCGACGACGATCTCGCCGAGTTGCCGCAGGACGGAGGCGAGGCGATGTGCCGTGGGGACGTCGTGGGATGCGGGGCGGACGGTCATCGGGAGCGGGGCCCTGGCGATCGGAAAGCGCAATTCTGCACTGTAGCGCGTGTGGCGCATTCTCGTCACTTCGCTGCGCCGGCGTTACACTTGGCCGTTTCTCTCCCCATCGTGACGACCACCGCCTACATCACACACCCGGCGTGCCTGCGGCACGAGATGGGTTCCGACCATCCGGAATCCCCGGAACGCCTGACGGCGATCGGCGACCAGCTGATCACGTCGGGGCTCGACATCGACGTCGCCTACCACGAGGCCCCTGGCGCCACCGACGAGCAACTCGCACGCGTGCACAGCCGCGAATACATCGCGGCCATCCTGCGCGCCGTGCCGGAACGCGGGCTCAATTACCTCGACCCGGACACTGCGCTCAATCCGCACACGGTGGACGCGGCACGTCATGCCGCCGGAGCCGTGATCAGGGCCGTCGACCTGGTCTGCAGCGGCGACGTCCGGAACGCGTTCTGCGCGGTGCGGCCGCCCGGGCACCACGCCGAGACTGCGCGAGCGATGGGATTCTGCGTGTTCAACAGTGTTGCGGTCGGCGCGGCGCATGCTCTGGCCGCGCATGGGCTGTCCCGCGTCGCGATCGTCGATTTCGACGTGCACCACG
>DASYXO010000181.1:0-2631 GCA_035934825.1 Casimicrobiaceae bacterium | reverse complement strand
ATCGTCACCGGATTCGGCGACGGCTGGATCCGGATCGGGGCGGATGAATACCGCGAAGGCGTGGTGATCCTGCCCGACCGCGTTGTCAGGGGCTGGGCCCCTGCAGGTTTCGAAGCTCTTGCGGCCGAGGATTTCGCCGGGCTTCTGGCGTCCGCTCCAGAGATCGTGCTGCTGGGCACCGGGCGCCGGCACCGGTTTCCACATCCGCGCCTCGTTGCGTCCCTGATCGAGGCGCGAACTGGCATCGAGGCGATGGATACCGGTGCCGCCTGCCGGACGTTCAATATCCTGGTCGCGGAGGGACGGCGCGTCGTCGCTGCGCTCGCGATCGAGCCCGCCTGAAAGGAGCGCGCATGCTCCACCTGCCACGAATCCTGGACGCCGAGCAGCTTGCGCTGCTGCGCGCAATTGCCGCGCGCGCCCCGTGGATCGACGGCCGCGTGACTGCCGGGGGCGGCGCTGTCCAGCTCAAGCGCAACGAACAGGTCGACGAAACCTCGGCCGACGGCGAGATCCTCGCCGACGCGGTGATGAAGGCATTGCAGCGCTATCCGCTGTTCGCGGCGGCGGCGTATCCTGCGCGCCTGAGCCGCGCGTTGATGAACCGCTACCGGCCGGGCATGGAGTACGCGCCCCACGTCGACAATCCGCTGATGGGCGGGACCAACCCGCTGCGCACCGATCTCTCCGCCACGCTGTTCCTGTCCGATCCGGGCGACTACGACGGCGGCGAGCTCGTCGTCGATTCGCTCGCAGGACGGCAGGCAGTCAAGCTTCCCGCCGGCGATCTGTTTCTCTATCCGGCGACGCGCGTGCATTACGTAGCGCCGATCACGCGAGGCGTGCGCGTCGCGGTCATTTTCTGGGTGCAAAGCCTCGTCGCCGACCCGGAGAAGCGCTCGCTGCTGTTCGAAATGTCGCAGGCGCTCGCGATGCTGGAGGAGCAGCGCGGACCATCGCCGGAAATCACGCGGCTGGCCGCCTGCCACGCGCGCCTCGTCCACCGCTGGGCGCAGCCGTAGCGGCCTGCGCGAGTCGCGCCCAGCGCCGAAGTGCGACCCCGGCGCGGAACCGCGCATGGCCCGGTCCCCGGCGCCGGGTCACTCGCCCATCTGCAGCAGCGTTCCGCGCCTGCGTGCTCCGCGAACGGCGGCGCCGAAGAGCAGCGCACCGATCGCGAGATAGACGGCGTCGAGCAGCAACGCGGTTCCGAGCATCCCGACGTCGAATTCTTTGCGCAGCAGCACACCGCGCATCCCTTCGAACACGTGCGCCGGCGGAAGCGCGAACGCGATCGCCCGCATCGCCGGCGGCAGCACGGCGATCGGGTAGTAGACGCCAGACACGGGCGCGATCAGGAAGATCGCCGCCCACGCGAGCTCCTCGGCGCCGAGACCGTAGCGCAGGAGCATCGCCGACACCGCGAGTCCGATCGCCCAGCCGAACATCAGCAGGCAGGTGAAGAACGCGACCAGCGGCGGGCCCATCGAAAAGATCGAGTAGTGGAACAGCAGCCATGCGAACACACCTGCGCCGCCGACGCCGACCAGCGTGCGCATCACGCTCAGCGTGAGCTGCGCTGCAACGAACTCGTGCAGCCGCAGCGGACTGACGAAGAGATTGCCGAGGTTGCGCGAATAGATCTCCTCGATGAACGTCAACGACACGCCGAGCTGTCCCCGAAACAGGACGTCCCACAGCAGCACGGCGCCAATGAAGAACCCTGGTGCGCTCTTCAGGAAGCTGTTGGTGGGCGCGAGATAGAGCGTGAGGAATGCCCACAGCACCATCGTGACCGTCGGGTAGTACGCCATCGACACCAGTCGCGGCCAGCTCTTGAGCAGCAGGTACGCGTGGCGCCTGCACAACGCGCGAATGCGCCGGAGCGACGCGGGCACGCCGGCCTGGGGTCCGATAACCGCAGGCACGGTGCTCACGGCACCGCCCCGTCGGCCCCGGCGGCTGCGAGCACCCAGCTCAAGGCATCACTTCCTGGACGGCCGCCCCCGCCGGCGGCAGGCCGCCGATGCCGGTGGTGCCGCGAACGATGTCTAGGAACACTTCTTCCATCGTCTCGCGTCCGTAGCGCTCGATCAGCGCTGCGGGTGGCCCCTGGTCGACGACGCTCCCGGCGCGCAGCATGATCACGTCGGAGCACATCCGCTCGACTTCGCTCATGTTGTGCGATGCGAGCAACATCGTGCATCCGCTCTCCAGCTGGTAATGCTCGAGATAGCTTCGCACGCGGTCGCCGATGTCCGGGTCGAGCGATGCCGTCGGCTCGTCCAGCAGCAGCACATCCGGTGAGTTGAGCAGTGCCTTGGCGAGCGACACGCGCGTGCGTTGCCCGGCCGAAAGATCGCCGTAGGGACGACGCAGCACCGAGCCCAGATCGAGTTCCGAAGCAAGCGCGTCGATGCGGCGGCCAGGTGCACGCACGCCGTAGAGATCGGCGAAGACGCGCAGGTTCTCGCGCACCGTGAGACGCTTGGGAAGGTCGACGTAGGGCGAGGTGAAGTTCATCCGCGGCAGCGCGCGATAGCGGTCGCGCAGCATGTCGCAGCCGAGGACTTCGACCGTTCCGGCGTCTGGAAGGAGCACGCCGAGCAGCATCGACAGCGTGGTCGTCTT
>DASYXO010000169.1:0-4480 GCA_035934825.1 Casimicrobiaceae bacterium | reverse complement strand
GCCGCGCCGCGCTGGGGCCGGTACTGGGCCACTGGGTCGACGATCGCCGGCGCGCTGTGGGGTCTCGCCGCCGTCGCGGCATTCCCGCGCGAAGCGGCGTTGCAGGCACTGCTGATCGTGTGCCTGTTCGGCGTGGTGCTGGGCGGCCTCTACCTCACCGCCGTGTACAAGCCTTCGCTGTACGGTTTCGTGCTCCCCGCGCTGCTCCCGCTGATCGCTCGCGTCGTGGTGGTCGGCGATCCCGTGCACTTCTTCCTCGCCGGGGTCATGGCCGTGGTCCTCGGCTTCGTCCTGGGCTTCGGACATCGCCTGAACGACGTGCTCACCCGGTCGCTGGTCATCCGCTACGAGAACATCGACCTGATCGGCGAGCTGAAGGAGCGCACCCGCAGCGCGGTCGAAGCCCGCTCGGCCGCGGAAGCTGCCAATCGCGCCAAGAGCCAGCTCCTGGCCGCCGCGAGCCACGACCTGCGCCAGCCCCTGCATGCGCTCGGCCTCTACGTCGCCGCCCTGTCCGCGCGTGCGCGCAATGCTGAGTGGCGGCCCCTGATCATGAACGTGGAAACGGCTGCCAACGCGCTCGAGCGCCAGTTCGCGCAACTGATCGACCTGTCGCGGCTCGATGCCGGCGTGCTGACACCGGAAAGGGGCAGCGTGGCGCTGCCCGCGCTGTTCGAGCGGATCGCCTGCGAGTTCGCACCGCAGGCGGCTGCGCGCGGACTCGCCTTCCGCATCGCGCCAACCTCGCTTTGCGTCGACAGCGATGCCGGGCTGCTCGAGCGGATCGTCGGCAATCTGGTCGCCAATGCGATCCGCTACACCAGCCACGGCGGCGTGCTGGTCGGCGCGCGCCGGCGCCAGAATCGCGTCGCAATCGACGTCGTCGACACCGGGGTCGGAATCGCGGCCGGTGATCGCGAGCGGATCTTCGAGGAGTTCTATCAGGTCGCAGACCGGTCGGCGACACCGTCCGCCGGCCGCGGCATGGGCCTCGGCCTCGCGATCGTGCGACGCTTCGCCGATCTGCTGGGCCACGCGGTCGAGCTCGAGTCCGTGCCCGGGGAAGGCTCGCGCTTCCGCGTTCTTGCGCCGCGCGCCCGCGGCCTGCGGCTGCGCACGCAGCGCGCCGTCCAGGCACCCGGCTTGCGCGCATCCGTGCCGCGCAGCGAGCTCGCCGATCGCGTCGTTGCCGTCGTCGACGACGACCCGGCGACGGTCGACGCGATGACGACGCTGTTCGAAACCTGGGGCGCGACGGTCGTTGGCGCGCAAACGCTCGACGGGTTGCTGACGCGCATCGGCGACGTCGCCCGCTATCCAGACCTCGTCGTTGCGGACTTGAGGCTGGCCGACGGCGATTCGGGCATTCGCGCCGTGCGCAGGCTGCGCGACGAGCTCGGGTACCCCGTGCCGGCGATCATTGTCTCCGGCGATACGGGAACGCGTGCCGACCGGGAAGCGCGTGCGGCCGGACTGCTGCTGCTCGGCAAGCCGGTGGTGCCCTCGACGCTCGAGGCTGCGGCGGTGTCGACGATCCGCCGCTACGCGACGCCGGCGATCGCGCGGATCTGACCACGCACCGTCGCTGCGGGCGCCCTCTGCGGGCGAGCACCAGCGAGGCGCCGCCGGGACCCGGGAGCTGCGCGCCCCCGGGCCCCGGCCCCTCGGGCGCGGCGAGCGCGCGGTGCTCAGCCGCCGGATGCGTGGCGCTGCTTCATCTTCGCGCGCCACTGGTCGATGCGTGCGAGACGCTGCACGATCGCGGCTTTCACGACGGCTTTCTGCGCTGGCGAAAACGTGGCGTAGAGGCCGAGCCAGGAGTCGCGGACCTGATGCCGCTGGGCCTCGTTCTGCGTCCGCGCGCTGTCGGCAGCCGCAGCGACGGCGGCGAGATCGGGCTCCGCTTTCGCGAGTTCGGCATTCAGCAGGCTGCGGACGTTCTGCATGTTCGTGCGGGCGCCTGCGCGTGCCGCCTTGCCTGCGGCGATCGCGCTGTCCCAGCTCGCCTGCTGCGACGTGCTGAGGTTGAGCTGGCCCTTCAGTGCCGCAATCGTCGTCACGAAGTCGCCGCCTCCGCGATGGCCGACGTGTCCCGGCTGCGCGTGCGCGATCGCACCCAGCCCGATGACTGCGGCGGCCGCGGCCGTCGCGAAACCGGTCCTGATTCGATGATTCATGGTCGAAGTTCCTTTCGAGCTTGTCCGTTGGTTGCCCTAATCGCCCCGGCGAGCGCCGAAGCATCGTGCACCTTCGTTCGGCCCGCATTGTCCGGCCGCGTTCGGTCCCGCGCGCGGTCGTTTGCAACCGGAGGTTGCGCCCGCCGCCCGGGGATACAATCCGTTACACGCTGCCTGCGGACGCGGCTGTCGCGAACCGTTCTAATCAGCAGACATGACCGGCAAACCCGCTCCTGCGAAGATCCTCGTCGTCGACGACGACGTGCGCCTGCGCGACCTCCTGTCCCGCTACCTGTCCGAGCAGGGATTCCAGGTCGCTTCGCTGCCCGACGCAACGCAGATCGACAGGAAGCTGCAGCGCGATCCGCCGCACCTGGTCGTCCTCGACCTGATGCTTCCGGGCGAGGACGGCCTGTCGGTATGCAGGCGCCTGCGCGGTGCGGGCGAGTCGGTTCCGATCATCATGCTCACTGCCAAGGGCGATGATGTCGACCGCATCGTCGGGCTCGAGATGGGCGCCGATGATTACCTGCCCAAGCCGTTCAACCCGCGCGAGCTCGTCGCCAGGATCCACGCGGTGCTGCGGCGCCACGGCGAGCGGCTGGTGCCGGGCGCTCCCAGCGGAGAAGGGCGCGTGCCCTTCGGATCGCACACGCTCGACCTCGCGGCGCGCACGCTCGAGCGCGCCGGCGAGGTACACCCGCTGACCACAGGCGAGTTTTCGCTGATCAAGGTCTTCGTCCAGCATCCGCGACAGCCACTGGCGCGCGAAAAGCTGATGCTGCTTGCCCGCGGGCGCGATCACGAGGTCTTCGACCGGGCGATCGACGTGCAGGTGTCCCGACTGCGCAAGCTCGTCGAGGCCGATCCGGCGGCGCCCCGCTACATCCAGACCGTGTGGGGATTCGGCTACGTGTACGTGCCTGGCGGCGACTTGAGCGGCGAGGCGGCTGCCACGACAGCGGCGGCCCCGGGCGAGTCCGGGTGACGATCTGGCCGCGCTCGCTGTTCGGGCGCCTGATGCTGCTGCTGGTCGCCGTCGTCGCGCTGGTCGTCGTGACGACGATCCTGCTGTTCAACCGCGACCGCGCCGCACTGATCGCCCGGCAGTTCAACGACACCAAGCTGGTCCAGATGAAGGCGCTGCGCACGTCGCTCGAGGGCGTCGACGGCCCGTCTCGCCGGGAGACGCTCGCACGTCTCGGCCGCGAATACGGCGTGCGGATCATCGACCAGCGCGAGCGCCCCGCCATCGGCTTCGCGCCCGCCGGGGCGACGCTGCGCGGCCTCGAGGAACGCCTGCGCGAGGGATTGGGCGAAGGCACCGAGGTTCGGCTCGCGCCGCGCCTGCACGAGATCTTCGTGCGCCTGCAGGCGGGCGGCGACGGCTACTGGATCGGCTTCCCGCTGCCGCCCCGGCAGATCGACGTGCCGACGCGCGCGCTGGCCTGGGCGTTGACCATCGCCGGATTGCTGCTCGCAGCCGCATTCGTCTTCGCCAGCTACCTCGCCCGACCACTTCGCGAGCTCCGGCTCGCGGTCGAGCACGTGGGACGTGGCGAGACGCCGGCGCCACTGCCCGAATCCGGCACGTCCGAGATTGCAGCGGTCAATCGCGGATTCAACGCGATGCTGGCCAGCCTGCGCCAGAGCGAGCGCGACCGCGCGCTGCTGCTCGCCGGCGTCTCGCACGACCTGCGCACGCCGCTTGCCCGGCTGCGCCTCGGCATCGAGCTGCGCGCCGACGACGACCGCACGCGCGACGGCATGGTCGCCGACATCGAGGAAATGGACCGGATCATCAACCAGTTCCTCGACTTCGCCCGCGACGAGTCTGCCTGCGCCGGCGATCCTGTCGATGTCGCCGCAATCCTCGCGGCCTGCGTCGGGCGTTATCGCCGGACAGGGCGCGACGTGACGCTCGCGGCCGGGAAGGCGTTGCATTCGCGCATCAAACCGACGTCGATCTCCAGGCTGGTCAACAACCTGATCGACAATGCGCTCGCCTATGGCGCGCCCCCGGTCGAGGTCTCGGCGAGCTTGCGCGACGGCTCGGTCGTCATCGAGGTCGCCGACCGCGGGCCCGGAATCGCCGCGGCCGACGTCGCTACGCTGAAGCAGCCTTTCACGAGGGCGAGCGAAGCGCGGACCCGGGAGGACGGCGTGGCCGGCGCGGGCCTGGGCCTCGCGATCGTCGACCGCATCGCGCGGCTGCATGGCGGCAGCCTCGACCTGCTGCCGCGCGAAGGCGGCGGCACCGTCGCACGCGTGACGCTGAAAGCTGCCGAATCCGCGTGACCCGC
>DASYXO010000158.1:0-1962 GCA_035934825.1 Casimicrobiaceae bacterium | reverse complement strand
TGCGACGCGCGCGTCGGCGCGCGGTGCAAGGCAATTTCGCGGGCGGGGCGATCCGTCACACGGAAGTCGCAGCCGTTCTGCTCAGTTCCGCCCCGCTGCTGGCGGCGGCACCTGCGTAGCGCTGGGCGTCGCCGAAACGGGGGCTCGCCCGGCGGGGGCCGGCGATCCGGGCTGCGACGCCGGCGCGGCGGACTTCGCCGCCGCCGGCGTCAGGCTCTCGGGATCGACGCGGTTGACCAGTGCATCGATCGCGGGTTGGTTGATCTGCAGGTCGGGGTCGCCATAGATCGCCTGGATGCGCAACTCGCGCTGCTGGGCGATGTAGCGGTCGCGCAGGTCCTTCATGATCGCGTCGCGAACGTCCTCGAAGCGCTGGATGCCTCCCGGCTTTCGCTCGTCGAGGCGCACGACGTGCCACGCGGCGGGCCCCTTGATCGGCGCCGAGATCTCGCCGATCTTGGTAAGCGCGAACACGCCCTTCGCGAACTCCGGCGCGAGTTGCTTCGCCGAGACCCAGGGCATCGCCCCGCCATTCTCCTTGGCCTTCGGGTCGTCCGAGTACTCACGCGCGACGGTCGCGAAATCGGCACCCGCCAGCAGGCGCTGCCGCGCCTCCTCGACGCGCTGCTGCGCGGCCGCGTCGCCTCGGCCCTCGATGGCCACGGCGATGTCGGAAAAGCGGACCTGCTCCGGTCGCCGGTATTTGTCGCGGTCGATCATGTACCGCTCGCGCGCCCGGGCCTCGTATTCGGCCTTCTTGGCGTCGAAGGCGTCGCCCGACGCGTCGGCGATGCGCTTCAGCTCGGCATTGGCCAGTGCGCGCTCGGCATCCCCCGCGGGCTTGCTTGCGAAAGCGTCACCCCCCAGGCCGTGCGCGCGCGCCTGCGCTGCAAGGGTCTTGTTGAGCAGCAGACCGTTCAGCAGGTCCTGGATGCGCTTGGGGCTGGTTGCGAATTCCCAGTGCAGGTTCTCAGGTAACTTCGCGAGCGCCGCATCGTAGTCGGCGCGCGTGAGCGCCATCCAGTGGCTTTTCGCGAATACGTCCGCGGGAAGGGGTCCGGGAGAGGGTGCCGTAATTGCGACCGGCGCTACGGGCGCGGACGCTGCGACCGGCGCCGCGATCGCGGTTCCGGACAGCGCGACCAATGCGGCGGCGGCAATGAAGCGCGATACGTGTTCGAGCATGGCCAATCGTGGTTCGGATCGTGGTTCGGAAGTCCGGGCATTATGCCCTGTGGCTGCGTCCGCGACGGGCAGGCGCTTGACCGCGCGCCGAGGTGTCAGCCCCAAACGACGATGGCCCCGCGAGGGGGCCATCGTGGGCCGCGGAAGATGGTCGAGGCTTACCAGCCAGAGGGCTTCTGGACCTCGATGAACATGTCGCAGCTGCCGAATTGTGCGGGGCAGGTCGGCCTGCCGCTCACTTCGTTCTTGATGTTGAAGTAATACGTCGTATTCGGCGCCAGGACGGCGTAATAGGTCGACGTGCCGTTGACCTGGTAGGTGACCGAGGGCGACGTTCCGCCCGAGACCGTGGACCACATGCCGCCGACCGGATTCGGGCTCGGGAAATCGCAGGGCGTCAGCGACAACGCGGCAGACCGCGCGATCGGGCCCGTCGTCGAGTTCGATTCCGCACCCCAGACCTTCGCCAGAGGCGTACCCGCCGGGACCACGTTGGGCGTCGTGAAGCGGCCGACGACGATCATGCCGTTGGTGAAGCCCTTCGTCGCCACGCGGACGCTGCCTTTGTTTGCCGACCAAAGGATGTCGACGACCTGCGTCGAATAACCGGAACAGCTGATCGTGCCGGGGGGCGGGGGTGGCGTCACGCTCGGAGGATTGACGGTGACCGGCGTCGTCGTGGTGGGCGCCGTTCCGGAAACCGTGACGGTCACCGCGTATGCAACGGCTGGCGAGCCCGTCGCGACGGCCGGAAGCGTAAGCGTGCTGCCGGTGCCG
>DASYXO010000152.1:0-2219 GCA_035934825.1 Casimicrobiaceae bacterium | reverse complement strand
CGATTTCGAGCTTATACTTTTATCACATTGATTTCTATCGGTTCACGGATTCTGCCGAATGGGAAAACGCAGGATTGGCGGAGTGCTTTCGCGACGATTCCGTGTGCCTGATCGAGTGGCCCGAACGCGTCGCCGGCCTGCTGCCGGCGCCGGACCTCGCGCTCGACCTCGCACATTCGGCGCAGGGCGGCGGGCGCGAGTTGCGCGCTCGCGCGCTTTCTGCCGCGGGTGAGCGATGTCGGAGCGCTCTCGCCGCCGGGATGCGAATGCCGCGCTGAGTCGCGTCTGCATCCAGCGCCGCCGCGCGTGTCGCTGGCTGCTCCTTCCCGCCGCGCAGTGGATCGTGCCCGCGGCCTGGGCTGACGCCTCCCGGATCGCATCGGCGCGCCTGTGGCCCGCGCAGGAATACACGCGGGTCATCTTCGAGGCCAAGGCACCCATCGAGCACCAGCTCGTGATGCTGCGCGACCCGGATCGGTTGGTGCTCGACCTCGCACGCATCGAGCCGTCACCTGAGCTCTCGGAGCTCCCGGCGCGCGTCCAGCCGTCGGATCCCTATGTCGCCGCGATCCGCGTCGGCAATCCCTCGGGCGGGTTCCTGCGTGTCGTCGTCGACCTCAAGTCGGCCGTGCGCCCGCAGGTGTTCTCGCTGCCGCCGGTGGCGGAATACGGCTACCGGCTGGTCGTCGATCTCTACCCGCTCGTGCCGGTCGACCCGTTGATGGCGTTCCTGGCCCGCGAGCAGCACGCCGACACCGGCCTCGGCGGGCCGGGGCGGCGGGTCGGCTCCCCGCAGGCGCCGGAACGCTCCGGCCCTGGGCACGGCACCACCGACGGGCAGCGCCGGCAGGAACGGGACCGCCGGATCATCATCGCGATCGACCCCGGGCACGGCGGCGAGGACCCGGGCGCGATCGGCCATCTCGGCACCTACGAGAAGAATGTCGCGCTCGCCATTTCGCGCCGGCTGAAACGCGTGCTCGACGCGGACGCCCGCCTGCGCGTCGTGCTCACCCGCAACGCCGATTTCTTCGTGCCGCTGGCCGAGCGCGTCCAGAAGGCGCGCCGGGTGCGCGCCGACCTGCTGGTCTCGATCCACGCCGACGCGTTCACCGTGCCGACGGCGCGCGGGTCGTCGGTGTTTGCGCTCTCGGAGCACGGCGCGACGAGCGCGGCGGCACGCTGGATGGCGCAACGGGAGAATGCGGCGGACCTGATCGGCGGCGTCGACCTGGGCGCGAAGGATCCGGTGCTTGCGCGTACACTTCTCGATCTTTCGCAGACCGCGCAGATCAGCGACAGCCTGAAAGTCGGGCGCGACGTGCTGGCGGAGCTCGGCACGCACAACGCGCTCCACAAGGCGGTGGTCGAGCAGGCGGGGTTCGCGGTCCTGAAGGCGCCCGACATTCCGTCGATACTCGTGGAAACCGCGTTCATCTCCAATCCGGACGAAGAGCTCAAGCTGCGCAATCCGCTGCAGCAGCAGCGGTTCGCGGAATCGATCGCAGAGGGCGTCAAGGGCTACTTCTCGAAAAGCCCTCCGCTCGCCCGCGCGTGATTCCGTGCCGCGCTTTCTCGTCACATTCATCCTGCTGCTCGCGGCGCTCTTCGGGATCGAGCTGACCCCCTGGGCGCAGGCGTCGATCGTGACGCCCTGGACCGACGCGGTCGCCCGCGTTGCCACGACGCTGATTCACGGGTTCGATCCCGGCGTCCACGCGCGCGGCAATATCATCAGTACCGCGACGGGCTCGTTCGCCGTGTCGATCGCGGCCGGATGCAATGGCGTCGAGGCGACGCTGGTGCTCGCCGCCGCGATTCTGGCGTTCCCGGCGACCTGGCGGTACCGCCTGATGGGGATCGGGATCGGGACCGTCGCGGTGCAGGGACTCAACGTCGTTCGCGTCATCAGCCTGTTCTACCTCGGGCAGTGGAGCCTCGACGCATTCGAGTGGGCCCACCTGTACGTCTGGCAGGCGCTGATCATGCTCGACGTGCTGATCGTGTGGCTGCTGTGGGTGCGCTTCGCACAGGATCGGCCCGCCGGCGCGGCCCCGCCTCCCGGCGCGGCGATCGCTTAGCGACTTCGATGCCTGCTGCCGCGCGGTCCGCAGGCGTGGCCGGGTTCGTCCTGCGCACGCTCGCATGGCTTCCGGCGGCCTTCGCCGTGTGGTATTTCGCGGCGCCGCTGCTGCTGGCACCTGTCGCGTGGATCTTGC
>DASYXO010000146.1:0-3844 GCA_035934825.1 Casimicrobiaceae bacterium | reverse complement strand
ATCCATGCGTCGATCGCCTGGCCGGCGTTCTACGCCGTGTTCGTCGTGGCCGCCGCAGTGCATGCGCCTATCGGCCTGCGGGCGATCGCCGCCGAGTGGATGGGTTTCCAGGGACGCCGCGCCGATCTCGCCGCCGTGGTCGTCGGCTTCGCGCTGCTCGCACTGGGTTTGGGCGCGATCTGGGGACTCGCGTCATGATCCGGCAGGGGCCGCTGCAGCGATTCAGGTCGCATGGCGACCGTCCCGCAGGATGGTGGGCGTTCATCGTGCATCGGTTCTCGGGCGTGGCGCTCGCGATCTTCCTGCCGGTCCACTTCTGGGCGCTGGGCCGGGCACTCGAAGGCGAAGCGGCACTCGAGGGGTTCCTGCGCTGGACCGAGAATCCCGCAGTGAAGGTCGCCGAATGGGGGCTCGTGGTCCTGCTCGCGGCGCACCTGACGGGCGGCCTGCGGGTGCTGGCGCTCGAGTTCCTGCCGTGGCGCAACTGGCAGAAATCCCTCGCCGCAGTCGCCGCCGGGGTCTCGCTGCTCGTCGCGGTATTCTTCCTGCTGGCGGTCCGCTGACGGGCGGCCGCTTCGAGCCTTCTCGGAGCAAGTGACCATGGACGTCGACATCGACCGCGTGGAGGATACCGCACGGGAGCTCTACATCCGGGCGCTCAAGATCCTGCCCGACGACATCAAGCAGGGCTTCGAGCGCCTCGACCGCGTCGAGACCGACGCGGGTGGCAAACGCGTGCTCGCCACGATGATCCGCAACATCGCCGTCGCCGAGGACTCCGGCAATCTCCTCTGCCAGGACACCGGCATCCCCATCTACAACGTGACGCTGGGCCGCAACCTGAAGGTCGACGGTGTCGACCTCGAGGCGGCGATCATCCGCGGCTGCGAGCGCGCGACGCGCGAGCACCCGCTGCGATCTTCGGTGGTGCATCCGATTACCCGCACGAACCGCCACACGTCGACCGGAAGGCGTGTGCCGGTGATCAATGTCGCTTTCTCCGAGCGCCCCGACGAGGTGGTCATCGAGATGATCCCCAAGGGCAGCGGCTCCGAGAACAACTCGTGGCTGAAGATGGCGGTGCCCGCCGAAGGGGTGGCCGCGATCGAGCGCTTCGTCGTCGACTGCGTGCTCGACGCCGGCGGCAGGACCTGCCCGCCGACGATCGTCGGCGTCGGCGTGGGGGGTAGCGCGGACCTTTGCGTCCACCTCGCGAAGATCGCCGCGACGCGGGCGCTCGGCAGCGTCTGCGACGATCCCGAAGGCGCCGCGCTCGAACGCGCGCTGTCGGCCGCCGTCAACGAGCTCGGCATCGGTCCGCAGGGCCTCGGCGGCGATGCGACCGCGTTCGCCGTGCACATCGAGATCGCCGCGACGCACATCACGATGAACCCGGTCGCGGTCAACATGCAATGCCACTCGGCGCGCCGCGCGCGCGCCGTGCTGACGCCGGCGGGGGTCACCTATGGCTTCTGACCGGCCGGCGACGCTGGCAGCGCCCGTCACCGAAGCCCAGGTGCGCGCCTTGCGCGTCGGGGACATGGTGACTCTCGAGGGCACGCTGTTCGGTATCCGCGACGCAACCCAGATCCACATGTTCGACCGCGGGCGGCGCACCCGCTTCGACCTCGCCGGGCACGCGGTCATCCACACCGCGCCCAACGTCCGCAAGGTCGAGCCATCGTCCGTCTTTCCGGCGGGATATGAGCCCGTATGCATCGGCACGACCACGTCGATGCGCATGGAGCGATTCACGCGGCCGCTGATGCAGGGCTACGGCGTGCGAATCATCGTCGGCAAGGGGGGCCTCGGCGCCGAATCGCTCTCCGCTTTCGCCGAGCTGGGCGGCGTCTATCTCGCGATCACCGGCGGAACCGCCGCTCTGGAGACGACCTGGATCGAGGCGATCGAGGACGTCGATCTCGACGACCTCAATCCCGAGAGCCTGTGGAAGTTCCGCATCCACGGCTTCGGTCCGCTGCAGGTCGCGATGGACAGCACCGGTGGCAGCCTCTACGCCGACGTCGATGCCAGGGCGCGCGCCAAGCGCGCCGCGGTGCTCGCAAAGCTGGGCGTTTGATGATCGCCCCCGGCAGCCGTCGATGATCGGATGCGCGATCTCCCGATGATCGAGCGCAGCAGCGACGTCCTGGTCATCGGCAGCGGCGGCGCGGGCCTGTTCGCGGCACTCCACGCGTTCGACGCGAATCCGTCGCTGTCGGTGACGGTCGCGGTCAAGGGACTGCTGGGCAAGTGCGGGTGCACGCGGATGGTCCAGGGCGGCTACAACGTGGCGCTCGCCGCCGGCGATTCGATCGAGCGCCATTTCATGGACACGATCGAGGGCGGCAAGTGGCTGCCGCAGCAGGACCTGGCATGGCGGCTGGTCACCGGCGCGGTCGAGCGCATCCACGAGCTCGAGAACGAGCTCGGCTGCTTTTTCGACCGCAACCCGGACGGAACGCTGCACCAGAAGGCGTTCGCCGGCCAGACCTTCGACCGCACGGTCCACAAGGGCGACCTGACCGGCATCGAGATCATCAACCGGCTCGCCGAACAGGTGTGGGCGCGCGGCATCGAGCGGCTGGAGGAGCATCGTGCGGTAGCGCTGGTGCCTGCGCGCGACGGCGGGCGCATCAGCGGCGCGCTGTTCATCGACATGCGCACCGGCGATCTCGTGTTCGTGCGCGCGCGCGCGGTGGTGCTCGCGACCGGCGGCGGTCCGACGATGTACCGCTATCACACGCCGTCGGGCGACAAGTCCTGCGACGGGCTCGCGATGGCATTGCGCCTCGGGCTCGCGCTGCGCGACATGGAGATGGTGCAGTTCCATCCGACCGGACTGCTCGCCGGCGCGCACACGCGCATGACCGGCACCGTGCTCGAGGAGGGCCTGCGCGGATCGGGAGGCCACCTGCTGAACGGCGCGGGCGAGCGCTTCATGCTGCGCTTCGACCCGCGGGGGGAACGCGCGACGCGCGACATCGTCTCGCGCGGGATCTACGCCGAGATGCGCAGCGGGCGCACGACACCCAACGGCGGCGTGTGGATCGCGATGGGCCATCTCGGCGCCGACAACGTGCGCCGGCAGTTCAAGGGCATGGTCGAGCGCTGCGCGGATTGCGGCTTCGACTTGGCCGGCGGGCGTGTCGAGGTGGTGCCGACCGCGCATTACATGATGGGCGGCATCGAGTTCGACCTGCAGTGCAGGACGGCGATGCCGGGCCTCTACACGGCGGGCGAGGACACCGGCGGCGTCCACGGGGCGAATCGTCTCGGCGGAAACGGTGTCGCGAATTCGACGGTGTTCGGCGGCATCGCCGGCGACGAGGTCGGCGCCTACGTGATGCAATGCGGAGATGCACCGACTCCCGACCCCGCGGTCCTCGCCACCGAGGTCGCGCGCTGCGAAGCCCCGCTCGGCAAGCCCGGCGGCGACGTCCACGCGCTGCGCGAGCGGCTGCAGGCCCTGATGTGGGACGACGTCGGCATCGTGCGCACGCGTTCGACGCTCGAGCGCGCGATCGGTGAGCTCGACGGCCTGCACGCGGAGCTCGGCGCCACGGGCGTCGCGGGGGGCGGGCGGTCGTTCAACCTGACCTGGCACGATTGGCTGAACCTCGACAGCCTGCTGCTGGCAAGCCGGACGATCGCACGCGCTGCACTGGCGCGAGAGGACTCGCGCGGCGCGCATTTCCGCGAGGATTTCCCCGACGCGGGCGACCTCGAGCGCTCGGCCTTTACGCGCATCGCGCTGTCCGAGGGCGACCTGCACGTCGATTTCTCGCCGGTGGCGTTCACCCGCGTCCGGCCCGGTCAGACCCTGCTCAGCGAGAAAACAGCG
>DASYXO010000104.1:0-13044 GCA_035934825.1 Casimicrobiaceae bacterium | reverse complement strand
GACCAACCGCAGGGGCGGACCGCGTGGTCCCCGTGTCCAAGATTGTGTCCAAGCCCCGACGCTGGGCGGGCAAAACCCTAATCGCGGCGCGTAGTTAGCCGCCTGCCTCCTGATCTGCATCGGCAAGTAGCGCTGATTCCGACGCGCGATCGGCGTTGCCCGCCGCCGGCGCGTCCACGCTGCCGCGCAGCGCGTCGGCCCCTGCCAGAGCTGGGCTTCGTCGCCGACGTTGGCGCTGCCGGCGCTATCGCCGGGCTTCTTGTTGGTGGTTCTTGCCATTACCTGTCCCCGTGCGTGGCGCTTGCTCACAGCTTCGGTCCCGCGCCGCATCACAGCACCCGCCACCAGGGCACCGCCAGCACGTCGGGGGTGAGCCACTCGACCGCGCGACCGGTGTGCAGCAGGATCCCGGCACGCGCCTCGCGCCCGTACTCCTGCCGGAAGCTGCGCAGGTGCGCGCAGTCGGCGAGGCGCGGCTTCGAGGTAGCCTTCACCTCGATGGGCAGCAGCTTGCCGCCCGCCTCGATGACGAAGTCCACTTCCTCGCCGATGGTGGTGCGCCAGTAGGCGAGCTCCACGCGGTCCACTCGCGCATCGCGCCAGGCGCAGAGGTCGTGCAGCACGAGGTTCTCGAGGTGCGCGCCCGCGGGCTCCGTGGCGCCGAGGTGCAGCGCGACGCCGGTGTCGCCCCAGAAGATCCTGGGCGACTTGACGAGCCGCTTGCTGCGGTTCACCGCGTAGGCCGGCAGGCGCACCAGCAGATACGAGGTCTCCAGGAGGTTGAGCCAGCGGTGTACCGTCGGCTGCGGCAGGCCGACATCGCGGCCCAACTCGGTCTGGTTGAGGAGCTGCCCCACGCGCACACAGGCAGCCTGCATCAGGCGGCGGAAGTCCGGCAGCGCGCTGATCGAGGCGAGGTCCTGCAGGTCGCGTTCGAGATAGGTGCGCACGTAGCCATCGAACCAGATGGCGCGATCGGCCGCCGTCGTGAGTTCCAGCGCCGGCGTGGGAAACCCGCCGCGAAGCGCGAGCGCCCGCCAGTCTTCCTCGGGGTCGACCCCGGCCGCCAGCAGATCGCGCCACTGCGCGTCGGGCGTCGCCAGCAGCTCGTCCCAGCGCCCCGCGCGTGCGACCCCGATCTGCTCGCGGCGGGTCATCGGCCACAGCGTGAGGTAGCTCGCGCGACCGGCCAGCGACTCCGACACCTGCCGCATCAGGAGCAGGTTGGCCGAGCCGGTGAGGAGGTACCGCCCGGGCCGGCGGTCACGGTCGATGGCCCGCTTGACCTCAGGCAGCAGGCCCGGCTCGCGCTGGACCTCGTCGAGCGTGAGCGGATCTTTGCCTCCCAGCAGGGCCTCGGGGTCGCGGCGCGCCGCATCGCGCACGTCGAAGTCGTCGAGCGACCGATAGCGGCGTTCGCCCGGAACGAGCTTCTCGACCAAGGTGCTCTTGCCGGTCTGCCGTGCACCGGTGAGCACCACGGCCGGCATTACGGAGAGCCGCGCGGCGAGTGCGTCATGCACCAGCCGGGGCAGGGTCTTCACGGCATGGATGATATTCATTCACGCCGCGGATTGGCAAGTCCGGCGCAAGTGGAAGCCGGCTTCATGCAATAGGCTGCCTTGACTATGCGGGCGGGATGCTTGGCTTGTTATAGGCTCGCGGCGCCTACGGCGTGAACTCGAGGCGCATGCCGCATCACAGGCTGATCGCGAGTACACGCATGAGTACACATCCACGGCGATGGATCGGGAGAGGCTTGAGTCACAAGGCTCCGCCGCGACTACACCGCCAGCGCGTAGGCGCCGTAGAGGATCAGCGCCGCGGCGGCGACGCGGGACGTCAGGTCGCCGGCGGGGGCGATCTTCTCGATGAACACGAACGCTGCGATCGCCGCGACCCACATCAGGTTCATGACGCCGGCGACGAACAGCAGCATCATCAGCGCCCAGCAGCAGCCGACGCAGCTCGCGCCGTGCTCGATGCCCATCCGAAGCGCACCAGCGATTCCCGGCCGCCAGCGCGTGACGAAGAACGTGAGCGGACTGCGGCATCTCGCGAGGCAGGCGCGCTTGACGGGCGTGAGCTGCCAGACGCCCGCCGCGATCAGCGCGAGTGCGCCGAGACGGGTGCTTGCCGATGCGAGCATCGGGGTCAACAGCGCCTGCTGCTCGAGAACACGCTGGAGCAGGGCCGCGGCGGCGCTGAAAACGACCCAGACGACGATGTAGCCCAGGGCGAAGCACCACGCGTTCGTCGGCAAGTCGCCGCCGCGCTCGCCATTCCTGCGCACGAGAGAGCCATAGGCGAGGATCGCCGGTGCCGCGCTCGGCAGCATCATGCCCGCCATCATGATGACCCACATGGCGAAGCTGAGCGGCCATCCGGTGGTGCTGCCGCCCCCAGCCGCGGCGGCGGCCGCCGCCGTCCCCATTCCCATCCCCATCCCGGAATCGTCGATGCTCGCTGCGACCTGCCACAGGTAGCGCCACGCCAGGCCGACGACCGTGGCGAGTGCGACGAGGGTGATCGCGCGGTCGCGACGCAGCACCGCCTCGAGGCCGCGGGCGGACCGCGGTTCCACGCTACCCGGCCCAGGCGAACGGCGCAAAGTGCCCGTTGCGGCTCCCGCTGCTGTCGTTCCAGCGGATGCCGAAGGCATTGAACACGCTGCGCGTCGCTTTCGCGAGGGCGAGGCGGGCGTTGACCGGGTGGGCAAGATTGTCGAGGAACAGCGGCTCGCCTGGCTGCGACGCGCTGGGCACGCCCTCGCAGGCATGGTCGAGCAACTCCCCGGCCTTGACGGCGTAGGTCATGCCGCGGGACTCGAAGCTGATCGCGCGCTTCTCCACGCCGGCCACGCGGCCCACCAGCGGCCCGAGTGCCGCCATCGGACCGCCCGCGGCCCCGGTCGCGATGGCGGTGATCGCCTCGGTCTGCGCCGCCGACGCCCGCTCGTCGACGATCAGGCCGATGGTGATGCCGCCTTCGGCCATCGCTTTGGGCGCGTGCAACATGACGACGAAGGAGAGGCCGTCGAGCCTGACGCCGTCCTTCGCGCCTTTGTCGATGTGCAGTGCCAGCGCGGCCTTGCAGTCGCCTTCGGTGGGCCGTGAGGTGAGATTGGACGGTCCGCAGGGGCACAGGTAGCTGCAGTTGCAGGTTTCCATGTACCGGCCTTCGATGTTCCAGTTCGCCATGGCAGTGACCTCCGGGGTGGATCCACGACGTCGAACGCTACCCCCGCGGTCCGGAGCGCGCAAGGGGAGGAAACCGGGACCGTCGTCGCGCCGCGTTCGGATCGGAAGGTCGGCCGCAACGACCGCGCTGCGTGCTAGAGTTTCCGCCCCCCAACGCAACCCCGCCGGTGGCATGCAGACGATGAGCGATTCCGATTCCCTTTACGTGCTCGCAACTGCGACGGGCGCACCGTCGAGCGTTCGGCACGCGCGCCTGATCGCCTGGGTGCGCGACATCGCCGCCCTGACCAAGCCCGATCGCATCGAATGGAGCGATGGCAGTGCCGAGGAATACGACCGTCTGTGCGACGCGATGGTCGCTGGGGGTACGCTGATCAGGCTCGATCCCGTCAAGCGCCCGCACAGCTTTCTCGCCCGGTCGGACCCATCCGACGTCGCCCGCGTCGAGGGCCGGACGTTCATCTGCAGCGAGCGCGAGGAGGATGCAGGACCGACCAACAACTGGGTCGAGCCTGGCGAGATGCACGCGACGCTGCGCGCCTTGTTCGACGGATCGATGCGCGGGCGCACGATGTACGTCGTCCCGTTCTCGATGGGCCCGCTCGGCAGCCCGATCGCGCACGTCGGCGTCGAGATCACCGACAGCCCGTACGTCGTCGTCAACATGAGGCTGATGACGCGGATGGGCGCGGCGGTCTACGACGTGCTCGGCGAGGACGGCGCGTTCGTCCCGTGCGTGCATTCAGTGGGCGCGCCGTTGGCAGCAGGCGCGAAAGACGTCGCCTGGCCCTGCGATGCGAAGAACAAGTACATCGTGCATTTTCCCGAGGCGCGCGAGATCTGGAGCTACGGCTCGGGCTACGGCGGGAACGCTCTGCTCGGGAAGAAATGCCTCGCACTGCGCATCGCGTCGGTGATGGGCCGCGACCAGGGCTGGCTCGCCGAGCACATGCTGATCCTCGGCGTCGCTTCGCCCGACGGCGAGAAGCGCTACGTCGCGGCCGCATTCCCGAGCGCATGCGGGAAGACGAACTTCGCGATGCTGATTCCGCCGCCCGAATTCGAAGGCTGGCGTGTGACGACGATCGGCGACGACATTGCCTGGATCAAGCCGTCGCCGGATGGGCGTTTCCGCGCGATCAATCCCGAGGCAGGTTATTTCGGGGTCGCGCCGGGAACGTCGCATGAATCGAATCCGAACGCGATGAAGACGCTGCGGGAGAATGTGATCTTCACCAACGTGGCGCTGACCAACGACGGCGATGTCTGGTGGGAGGGGATGACCAAGGTCCCGCCTGCGCAGCTGATCGACTGGCAGGGCAAGGCGTGGACGCCGGGATGCGGGCGGCCCGCGGCGCATCCGAACTCGCGCTTCACCGTCGCCGCGACCCAGTGCCCGTCCCTCGATCCGGAATGGGACAACCCCGACGGGGTGCCGATCTCGGCATTCGTGTTCGGCGCGAGGCGCTCCGACACCGTGCCTCTGGTGTCGCAGGCGCGCAGTTGGGAGGAGGGCGTCTACAAGGCGGCGACGATGGGGTCGGAGACGACTGCCGCCGCCACCGGGAAGGTCGGCGAGGTGCGGCGCGATCCCTTCGCGATGCTTCCGTTCTGCGGCTATCACATCGGCGACTATTTCGAGCACTGGCTGCGCATGGGAACGCGCGTGAGCGCGCCGCCGGAGATTTTCAGCGTCAACTGGTTCCGCAAGGATGCCGACGGGCGCATTGTCTGGCCGGGTTTCGGACAGAACATGCGGGTGCTGAAGTGGATGGTCGAGCGTTGCGCGGGCCGCGCCGACGCGATCGAGACGGCACTGGGCTTCGTTCCGCGCTATGACGACCTCGACTGGTCGGGGCTGGAGTTCGAGATCACGCGGTTTGTCGAGGTCATGCGGATCGACAGCGCGCAGTGGGCGCGCGAACTGGATTCGCACGATGCGCTGTTCGAGCGCCTGGGCGACAAGCGCCCGGATGCGCTGATGGACGAACGTGCGCGCCTCGAAGGCCTGATTGCAATGTAAGCGCACACTGTCGACGGATTCGTTTGCTGTAAAAGATTTACGCACGAACCCCGCCGCGAGTTGATGCGGGTTCCGACAAGCGTGCCGCAGGGTCGATCGCGACCATCATGCGTAAGTCGCAGGCGGCTGCGAGGGTGGCTCGGAGCCGCAACCGGCGGTCATGGCGGGTGCCGGTGCCTTCGCTGCTGACGTCGCGGCGGCACGCGGCGCGGGGCTGAATCCTGCGGCGCTAGGCGCCTTCGAGGCGGCGATCGCCGCCGTCGTAGGGCCCCGGCATTGCCGGCGGTGCGAGATCCGGGTCGCGGCCCGGCGAGCGCGCTGAGTCCCCTGCGGTTCGAGACCCGAGGCAATGAAACTGAAGTACGCCCGCGACGGGCGGGTCCGCAACCAGCGCGGCGTCGGCAGCGAGGGGATGGGCCGACGGTCTTACTGGAACGGCCCCGAAATCGTGGCGGTGCCCCGATTGTTCCACGTGAAACCGCTTCGTCCTGGCGCCGGACCCGTCGGCCGACGTTCCACGTGAAACCTTCCCTCGTGGCGGGGCCCCACGCCGATTTGTTCCGGAAATGGATCCGCGGATGCTGTAGAATGGTAGCTGTGGCCAGGCCGGTTTCTTCGACAGCAACACCCTGATTTGAAATGAGATTTGACAAGCGATTCGATGTCATCGTCGTCGGGGCCGGCCATGCCGGCACCGAGGCCGCGCTGGCCTGCGCGCGCGCTGGCCGGAGCACGCTGCTGCTGACGCACAACATCGAGACGCTGGGCCAGATGTCCTGCAACCCGTCGATCGGCGGCATCGGCAAGGGACACCTGGTAAAGGAAGTCGACGCCCTGGGAGGCGTGATGGCGCTCGCGACCGACGAGGCGGGCATCCAGTTCAGGCGGCTCAACGCCAGCAAGGGGCCGGCCGTGCGCGCGACGCGGGCGCAGGCGGACCGGGTGCTCTACCGTCGCGCGATCCGGCATCGGCTGGAGACGGCCCCCGGCCTGACGCTGTTCCAGCAACCGGTCGACGACCTGCTGCTCGAAGGTGACCGCGTCGCAGGCGTCGTGACGCAGATAGGACTCCAATTCGAGGCGGAGGCGGTGGTGCTGACCACCGGAACCTTCCTGTCCGGCCTGATCCACGTGGGCCTCGAGCACTACGAGGCGGGACGCGCCGGCGACCCGCCGGCCAAGCGCCTGGGAGCGCGACTGCGCGAGTTGAACCTGCCCGCGGGACGGCTCAAGACCGGCACGCCACCGCGGCTCGACGGACGCACGATCGATTTCTCGGCGCTCGCGGCGCAGCCTGGTGACGACCCGGCGCCGGTGTTCTCGTTCATCGGGAGCCGGGACCTGCATCCTCGGCAGCTTTCGTGCTGGATCACCCACACGACGCCGCGCACCCACGAGATCATCCGCGGCGGCCTCGACCGCTCGCCGCTGTTCACGGGCGTCATCAAGGGGGTCGGCCCGCGATATTGCCCGTCGATCGAGGACAAGGTCGTGCGCTTCGCGACCCGCGACGCACACCCGATTTTTCTCGAGCCAGAAGGCCTTGATACGCAAGAGATTTATCCGAACGGCATCTCGACGTCCCTGCCGTTCGACGTCCAACTCGAACTCGTCCGATCGATCCCGGGCTGCGCGCGCGCGCACATCCTGCGTCCCGGCTACTCGATCGAATACGACTACTTCGACCCGCGGGGCCTGCGTGCGACCCTCGAGACCAAGGCGATCGCCGGACTGTTCTTCGCCGGCCAGATCAACGGCACCACGGGCTACGAGGAAGCCGCCGCCCAGGGCATCCTGGCCGGCATCAACGCCGCGCGTTACGTCGCGGGCCTCGAAGGCTGGTGCCCGCGGCGCGACGAGGCGTACCTGGGCGTGCTGGTGGACGACCTGATTACACGCGGCGTATCAGAGCCTTACCGCATGTTCACCTCGCGCGCCGAATACCGGCTGCAACTGCGCGAGGACAACGCCGACCTGCGCCTGACCGAGCACGGCCGCAGGCTGGGTGTCGTCGACGACGTGCGCTGGGACGCCTACTGTCGCAAGCGCGACGCGATTGCGCAGGAGCAGGAGCGGATCAAGTCGACCTGCGTCAGCGCCGCCGTCGTCGCGCGCCACGACGCCGTGCGCGTGCTCGGGCAGCCGATCGAGCGCGACTACGCGCTCGCCGACCTGTTGCGTCGCCCGGGCGTCACCTACGCCGCGCTGCACGAGCTCGAGGGTGCGGGCACGCCCGTCACCGATGCGGCCGTCGCCGAGCAAGTCGAGATCGCGACCAAGTATCACGGCTACATCGAGCGCCAGCAGGTCGAGGTCGCGCGTCAGCGCGAGCACGAGGAGACGCGCCTGCCGGACTGGATCCAATACAGCCAGATCCGCGGACTATCGATCGAGGTGCAGCAGAAGCTCGACGCACATCGCCCCGAGACCCTGGGCCAGGCCGCGCGCATCTCCGGCGTCACACCCGCCGCGATCTCGCTGCTGCTCGTGCACCTGAAGCGCGGCGGGGCCGTGCGCTCGGCATGACGGCCGCGGCGCAAGCACCCGGTGCGCGCAGCGGCAAGCCCGCGCCGACATCATCGATCGCGTCGCCAGTCGCGCTGCCCGCCGATGCGCAGCGCCAGCTCGCCGCGTACCTCGACCTGCTGGTCAAGTGGAACAGGACATACAACCTGACGGCGATCCGCGAGCGCGCGGACATGGTGACGCATCACCTGAACGATGCGCTCGCGATCCTTCCGCATCTTCCCGGCGCGAAGGCGCTGCGCGTGCTCGACGTCGGAACGGGTGCGGGCGTACCGGGAATACCGCTCGCGATCGCGCGGCCCGGTTGGCGCGTCGTGCTGCTGGATTCGAACCAGAAGAAGGTCGCGTTCCTCACGCAGGCGACGATCGAGCTCGGGCTCGCCAACGTCACCACGGTCGCCGCGCGCGTCGAGAATTACGCGCCCGATGCCCTGTTCGACGTCATCGTCTCGCGCGCGTACTCGGACCTCGCGAGCTTCCTGCGCGGAGCGCAACACCTTCTCGCGCCGGGCGGGATCCTCGCCGCGATGAAAGGCGCGTATCCGCGCGATGAAATCGCGCTGCTGCCCGCGGGCGTGACGATCGTCGCCGCTCCCGCGCTCGACGTGCCGGGGCTCGCCGCGCGACGCCACCTGATCGTGATGCGTGCGACGGCGTCGCAGGCGCCCGCGAATGCAGCGGTGAGCGCCACCACATCCGCGCCAGCGCACACACCCACCGAGCCGCGGCGATGACGCGCATCATTGCCGTCGCCAACCAGAAAGGTGGCGTCGGCAAGACGACGACGACCGTCAATCTGGCCGCGAGCTTGGCCGCGATGAAGCGCCGCGTGCTCGTCGTCGACCTCGACCCGCAGGGCAACGCGACGACCGGATCGGGCATCGACAAGCGCGCCTGCACGCGCACCGTCTACCACGTGCTGCTCGGCGAGACGACGATCGGCGAGGTTCGCGTGAAGTCGGAGGCCGGGGGATACGACCTCGTGCCCGCCAACCGCGAGCTCGCTGGCGCCGAGGTCGAGCTCGTCGACCTGCCGGAGCGCGAGACGCGACTCAAGGATGCGCTCGCCGAAGCGCTGCGCCAGATGCGCGATGCGCTCGACACGATCGCCGACGACTACGATTTCATCTTCCTCGATTGCCCGCCGTCGCTTTCGCTGCTGACGCTGAACGGATTATGTGCAGCGGATTCGGTGCTGATCCCGATGCAGTGCGAGTACTACGCGCTGGAGGGATTGTCCGACCTCGTCCAGACGGTGAAGAAGGTGCGTGCGCACCTCAACCCGTCGCTCGAGATCGAGGGGCTGCTGCGCACGATGTACGATCCGCGCAACACGCTCGCGCAGAACGTCGCGGCCGAGCTCGAGAAGCATTTCGGGGAGCGGCTCTATCGCACCGTGGTTCCGCGCAACGTGCGCCTCGCCGAGGCGCCGTCGCACGGCATACCCGCGCTGAAGCTCGAGCCGCAGTCGAAGGGCGCGCTCGCGTACCTGGCGCTCGCCGGCGAAGTGCTGCGAAGGATGGAAGCGCGGCGCGTTACCGCGAACGTCACCGAGCCTGCGCCCGCCGCGCCGGCGCCGCACGAGGAGATTCCATGATTCGACCCAAGGGGCTGGGCCGCGGCCTCGACGCGCTGCTCGCCGGCCCGGACGACTCGAGCGCGGCGGGAGGCGAGAGCCTGCAGACGCTGTCGGTGGATCGCCTGCGCCCGGGCAAGTACCAGCCGCGCAGCAAGATGGACGCGGCGTCGCTCGCCGAGCTCGCGGATTCGATACGCGAGCAGGGCGTGATGCAGCCGATCCTGGTGCGCCCGGTCGACGGCGGGCGCTTCGAGATCGTCGCCGGCGAGCGTCGCTGGCGCGCGGCGCAGCAGGCAGGGTTGCGCCAGATTCCGGCGCTGGTCAAGAACGTCCCCGACCAATCGGCGCTGGCGGTGGCGCTGATCGAGAACATCCAGCGCGAGGACCTGAATCCGATCGAGGAGGCGAAAGGCCTGCAGCGCCTGATCGACGAGTTCGGGCTGACCCACGAGGCCGCCGCCAAGGCGGTCGGGCGCTCGCGCAGCGCGGTGTCGAACCTGCTGCGCCTCAATGCGCTCGCGCGCCCGGTCCAGGAATTCCTGCTCGAAGGCGCGCTGGAGATGGGCCACGCGCGCGCGCTGCTCGCGCTGCCCGCGGCGCAGCAGGCGGGCGCCGCGCTGCGCGTCGTCAACGCATCGATGTCGGTGCGCGACGCCGAGCGCCTGGTCCTGGGCCTGCTCAATCCGGCGCGACGGGCGGCGCGCCGCAAGTCGCGGCCCAACTTCGACGCTGACACCGCGCGCCTCGAGAACGACCTCGCGGAACGGCTCGGCGCGGTCGCCCACATCGAGCCGGGACGCAAGGGGGCCGGGCGCATCGTCATCCGCTATTCGACGCTCGACCAGCTCGAAGGGCTGCTGCAGCGGATGGGCGTGACGACGAAATCCTAGCCTCACCCCAGCTGTCGCAGCATCGTTTCCGCGTCGGACACTTCGTACTTGCCCGGCGCCTCGATGTTGAGGACCTTCACGACGCCGTCGTCGATCAGCATCGAAAAGCGCTGGCAGCGCACGCCCATGCCGCGCTTGGTCAGGTCCATTTCCAGGCCTAGCGCCTTGGTGTAGTCGGCGCTGCCGTCCGCGAGCATGCGCACGCGGTCGTCGGTGTGCTGGTCGCGCCCCCAAGCGCCCATGACGAATGCGTCGTTGACCGACATGCACGCGATCGCATCCACGCCCCTGGCCTTGAGCTTGTCGTGGGCCGCGACGTAGCCCGGCACGTGCTTGGCCGAGCAGGTGGGGGTGAACGCCCCGGGCAGGCCGAACACGATGACCTTCTTGCCGCGCGTGAGCTCGCCCACCTGGACCGGATTCGGCCCGACCGAGCACCCGTCCTTTTCCACGTCGAAATATTCCTGCAGGATACCGTCCGGCAGACGGTCGCCGACCTTGATCGTCATCTTGTGCTCCTGGGTGCGAGAGGCGGCCCGCCGCAAAGGCGGGCGCAGGGTTTCCCACTCAAGCATCGCAGCCGGCGCCGGTAAATTCAACCCTGACGCTTGCCCGGTTTCTTCGCGCAGCGTAGCTTTGAGGTCTCGACCGGGGTCGAGCACACCCCGGACTTCGAACTCGGGAGGACCCTCGATGACTCGCATCAAAGTTGCGGCGCGGCCTGCGCCCGCGCGCCGCATTCGCCTGCTGGTCGCGACCCGCAAGGGCCTGTGGACATTGACCAGCGACGTCGCACGCAATGGCTGGAAGCTCGCCGGACCGCAGTTCCTCGGACACATCGTCCATCACGCCGTGTCCGACCCGCGCGACGGCAAGACGTGGCTGGCCGCTGCGCGCACCGGCCACCTGGGGCCGACGGTGTTCCGTTCGGTGGACAGCGGCAGGACGTGGAAGGAGGCGACACGGCCGCCAGCCTTCGCCGAAGCCGGTGGCCGTGTCGTCGACCACACGTTCTGGCTGACGCCCGGTCACGCCAGCGAGCCAGGCGTCTGGTATGCGGGAACCTCGCCGCAGGGCCTGTTCCGCTCCGCCGATGCCGGCGCGACGTGGGAGGGGGTCGCGGGCTTCAATGCCCATCCGCAACGCAAAGCCTGGTGCGGCGGCGACCAGGACGGCACGCCCGACGGCCCCAAGATGCATTCGATCCTGATCGACCCGCGCGACCGCGCGCACATGTACATCGGCATGTCGAGCGGCGGCGTGTTCGAATCCGTGGATGCGGGCGCCGACTGGCGGCCGCTCAACAAGGGCGTGCGGGCCGATTTCTTTCCGGGACCGCCCCCCGAGTATGGCCACGACCCGCACTGCGTGCGTTTCGCCGGCGCGAATCCGGACCGGCTCTACCAGCAAAACCACTGCGGCATCTACCGGATTGACCGGCCATCGGACACGTGGCAGGACATCGGCGCGACGATGCCGAAGTCGGTCGGCGACGTCGGTTTCCCGGTGGCCGTGCATCCGCGCGATCCGGATTCGCTGTGGGTGCTGCCCATGGACGGAACGAGCGTGTGGCCGCGAACGGCACCCGGTGGGCGACCCGCGGTCTATCGCTCGCGCGATGGCGGCAAGACCTGGAAGCGGCAGGACCAGGGTCTGCCCAGGTCCCAGGCGTGGTGGACCGTCAAGCGCCAGGCGATGACGACCGATAGGCGCGATCCGATGGGACTCTATTTCGGGACCACGTCGGGCGAGATCTGGGGCAGTCGCGACGAAGGCCGCAGCTTCCGGTGTCTCGCGCGGCACCTGCCGCACATCTTCGCGCTCGAGGCCTAGTGCGGGTTCCCAGAGCACGTGCATTCGTGCCGGCCCGCCGGGAGCGCTCGCTACCTGCGCCCGGTCGCGCCGGCACGCGCAAGCGATGACGGCCCGGGCCTCGCGCGAAGCCGCCGCCGTCGTCAGGGTGAAGATCCCCTCGCCGCTGCGCTCCTACACCGGCGCGGCGGAGGTCACGGTGGCGGTGCCGGTGCTGGCGCCCGAGCTGCCGCCGACGGTGGGCGGCGTTCTCGCCGCGCTCGACGGCGCGTATCCGGGCATCCGCTTCCGGATGGTCGATGAACAGCACCAGTTGCGCCCTCACGTCAAGCTGTTCGTCGGCGGCACGCTCACACGCGATCTCGCCACGCCGCTGACCTCCGAGTCCGAGGTGATGATCGTCGCCGCGCTGTCGGGCGGCTGATCCGGGTGTCCCGGTCTCGCGCACCGTCGCGAGGCGGCGCAGGGCGAAGTTGCGCTGCAACATTCGGTTGCGATTCACCTTCGATACCGGTTAAAATCACAAAGTTTGCGCGGCCTCGGCGCAGCTTGCCGTCGCCCGCCCGCCGGAAGACCGTGCCACCGCCGTTTTCCATCAGGCCGCTCCGAACCGCGCTGGTCTGGCAGGCGGTCGCGACGCTGGTCATCGCGGCAATCGCCGGCGCCTACGCGGGTACGAACGGAGCGCTCTCGGCGTTGTTGGGAGGAGTGATCAACCTCACGGCCGGCGTCGTCCATGCCTTCGTGGCGAGGCTTTCGCCGTCGCGGACTCCGGGCGGCACGGTCGTGGGCGCGGTGCGGGCCGAAGCCGCGAAGATCATCATGATCCTCGGTCAGTTGTGGCTGGTGCTCTCCACCTACCGCGACCTGGTGCTGCCAGCGCTGTTCGCAGCGTTCATCGTCACTGTTCTGCTGTTTCGCGTTGCCCTGTTCGTTCGCGATTGACCGTTGTCCGACCGGAAACTCCGATGGCTGCCACATACGAGAACCCGACCGAGTACATCAACCACCACC